>JBEPXQ010000131.1:0-5462 GCA_041641835.1 Bacteroidales bacterium | reverse complement strand
CGATTATGGGCTGGAAATAATCCATAACATGGATATCCCGGTTACGATAAACACAGATGCTCACGAAATTGATGAGCTGACACTGGGGCAGGATGAGGCGGTGAAAAGACTGCAAAAAGCAGGAATTAAGGCTGTAAAATACCTTACTGAGGAAGGCTGGCAGGATTACGAATTATAAATCATCAGGAAATGCCGGATGCCTGCTTCCATGAATGGCTCGCCAGTCTTAACAAAACCATGACGCTCATAAAAAGGAACTGCACGCTCCTGAGAGTTAAGGTAGATTTTTTCTTCTGACGGGATAAGGTCATCCAGCACAAAGCTTAGAATAGCTGAGCCTGTCCCAAGGTTTCTGTGTTCCCTGAGTACAGCGAAACGCTCCAGCTTGATGCCTGCGGATGTTCTACGGTAACGCGCTGTGGCTACAGCTTTGTTATCATGATAAAGCAAAAAATGAATAGCCGTTTTATCATGTTCATCTCTCTCCAGATCATAGGGCACATGCTGCTCTTCTATAAAAACTTTTTGTCGAATAGCAAAAGCAGTTTCCATCAAATTACTTTCCCTGTATCTGAATTTCCGGATATCCATAAATAGTGTAGCTTTTTTAAAATAACAAAAATGGTTCAGCATTTTACCGATTATGGCATCAGCCGTGGGGATGGTTTTTCTCCAGTACTTCCCTCATTTCTTCAACAGTAAATGGTTTTGCGATGAAATCATCCATGCCGGCACTCAGGCATGCCTCCCTGTCACCTTCAAGCGCACTTGCTGTGATGGCAATGATAACAACGGGATATTCAGGGCGATGCTGCGCTTCCCAGGTTCTTATAGACCTGGTAGCCTGCAGCCCGTCCATTTCAGGCATCTGCACATCCATAAAAACTGCATGATATTTATTTCTTTTCACTGCTTCCAGTGCCTTAAGGCCACTGTCAACAATCACCGGGTCATAGTTTAGTTTTTTAATTATCAGGGAAGCTACTTTCTGATTCACCGGATTATCTTCCGCCAGTAAAACCTTCTTTTTTTCCACCAATGTTGATTTTTTTTAAATTACAGTTCAAAGGTAAGGCATAATTAGAATCTTTGCAGAAAGCCGCTGGCTTTTTTTTAATGGAAATCTCCCTCAAAGTTTAGTCTTTCCGGAGCTTTTTTCGGAGCTGCGTAATTTTTATTTAGACTTCAGTAAAAACATTTACAAAAAAGATACGTTGTACACACGGAAACTTTAAACGGGGAAAATGTTTCCATGTAACTTTTTTAATATTTTTGCGTCCCTTGATGGCTTAAGATAAACAAAACAAGGAGAAAATGGACGGTAGGAAAAGAGAAATACTGCAAGCTGCGCGTGATATGTTCAGCGAATATGGTATCAGGAGTGTTTCTATAGACGATATCTGTAAAGCGGTGGGCATTTCCAAAAAAACGCTGTATCAGTATTTTGATAATAAAGCAGAGCTGGTGGAATCATTACTCATGCATGAGATTGAAGATGTGATGAAGGATGTGGAAGGTGTGAAAGAACAAGCTGCAAATGCAATACAGGCACTTTTGCTCGTGAGTAAAACCATATGCCGGTTAAGCATGCACAAAAAGCCATCGGCAGCCTTTGATCTGAAGAAATATTACCCCGATTTGCACAAAAAATTTGTTTCAATTAAAAGACAGCATGCATTTGAGGGCATCAGAATGAATATGGAACGGGGCATTAAAGAAGGATACTACAGGGAGGATCTCAATATTGAATTGGTGGCAAATATTTATGTTCAGAAGATAGAGCAAATGCATGAGCTGGAATTCTCGGGAGAAAGGAAATTCACAGCCGACAAAATTTTTGAAGTCATGTTTGAAAATCATATTCGCGGAATTTCAAACAGTAAAGGGATAGAAGTGTTTGAGAATGAAAAGAAAAACCTAAACTATAAGATCAATGATACGAGTGCCTAAAATATTTTTAATGTTGAGCGCGATGCTGCTATTATCGGGGCTGCAGGCACAGCAAAGTACACTCAGCCTGCAGCAGGCCAGGGAGTATGCTCTTCAGCATAACATAAACGTGAAAAATGCAGCCCTTGATGTGGAAAAAGCCAAAGATCAGGTATGGGAAACCACAGCTATAGGGTTGCCACAGCTGAGCAGTTCCTTAAGCTATAACAACAATCTTGATTTGCCCACCCAGCTGTTACCGGGGGAGCTGGTAGGCCAGCCGGGGCAGTTCGTGGAAGTGCAGTTTGGAACCCAGCATAATGCCACCGCTACTCTTAGTGCAAACCAATTGGTGTTTAGCGGGCCATATATCGTAGGCTTGCAGGCCAGTAAAACCTTCCGTGAGATATCGGAACACCAGCGCGTTAAAACAAATATCGAAACAAAACACATGGTTACCCAGGCTTACTACACCGTGCTGGTAGCCAGGAAAAATTTGCAGGTTTTGCAGGAATCAAAAACCAATATGGAGCAGCTTCTGAAAGAAACAAAAGCTATTTACCAACAAGGGCTTACCGAGGAAACCAGCGTGGATCAAATGGAGATTAATCTGTCCAATATTAAAAACCAGATCAATAATCTTCAAAGGCAGGTGGAAGTTGGAAAGGCACTACTGAAGTTCCAGATGGGAATGGAAATGGAGGAAGAAATACACCTCAGTGATTCGCTCATGGGGATTATGGAACAGATCAACCTTGAGCAGGTGGCAGGCAAGCAATTTGATGTGCAATCACACATTGATTATAAGATTCTTAATACACAGGAGCAAGCTTCCTATCTCTCTATGCGACGTGAAAAAGCCGAGTACCTGCCTACTCTTTCAGCATTTTATCAGCATCAGCAAAATGCCATGAGGGAGGAATTTAATTATTTTGAAGATAATAATGACCAATGGTATGAATCAAATGTGATCGGCTTTCAGCTTAACCTGCCCATTTTTACCAGTGGCAGCCGGATGTCGAAGGTACAGCAGGCCCAGATTGAGCTGGAGAAAGCTCAGAACCGTAAACAGCAGGTAGAACAAAGCCTGAAAATGACGATCACACAGGCGCGTACTGAATATCTGTCAGCTATGGAAAATTATCTGACCCGGAAATCCAGCCTGGAGTTATCTGAAAAAGTGTATGAACGAAGTATGCAGAAATTTACCGCCGGGGTAATAAGCAGCACGGAATTAACCCAGACACATAATCAGTTTCTGAATTCACAGACGGCTTATTTCCAGGCTGTATTTAATCTTTTAAACGCCAAAAACAAGTTGGATAAAGCCCTGAATAGTTATTAATAAGAAGAATTTAGTGATCATGAAAAGAACAAATATAATACTGATAATCATTTTGATGGCTGTATCATTCAGCTGCAGGCAGGATGAGTCACCGGAGCAGATCCGACAGGAAATAACTGAGAAGAAGAAGGAAATCAGTAAGCTTCGTAAGCAGGTGCGCGAGCTGGAAAGCAAGCTGGAAGAAGATTCTGTTTATAGGGTTCCGGTAAACACAAAAGCCCTGGATAAAGAGGTGTTCAAACATATGATTGAAGTAAACGGCTCTGTGGAAGCAGAACTTCAGGCCAATGTGAGCCCGGAAATCAACGGTCATATAAAAAACATCCATGTAAGCGAAGGGCAGCGGGTGTCGAAGGGCCAGCTTCTGGTAAGCCTCAGCACTGAAGTGATCAGCAAAAACATGCAGGAGGTAAAAACCTCACTGAATCTTGCACGCACCACCTACGAAAAGCAGAAGAAACTCTGGGACCAGGAAATAGGAAGCGAGATGCAGTATCTGCAGGCAAAAAACAGGGTGGAATCACTGGAAAGTCGCCTGGAAACATTGCAGGCGCAATTGGATATGGCGCAAATAAGGGCTCCCTTTACCGGCATAGTAGATGATATTATGATGAAACGTGGTGATCTGGCTATGCCCGGTGCCCCGTTGCTGACAATGGTAAACCTGAACGACCTGAAAGTGAATACCCATGTTTCTGAGGCTTATCTGTCAAAAGTGGAACAAGGGGATACGGTAAGGCTGAAATTTCCTGCTTTTCCCGAGCTAAGCATGAAAGTTCCGGTATTTCGTACCGGGAATATTATCAACCCCGACAACCGCACATTTAAAGTTCAGCTTAAAATCAATAATGTTGATAATAAACTTAAGCCTAACATTATTGCCATCGTTCATATCAATGATTACACCAATCGCAATGCATTGGTCGTTCCTTCCATCGTAATTAAAAAAGATATGGAAGGCAGGTTTCTTTTTGTTGTTGAAAAAGATGACAAAGAAGGAATGGTGGCCGAAAAGCGTTATGTGGAAACCGGGAAATCTTACAGGGACGAAACTGAGATAATCAGTGGCCTGAATGAAGGCGACCGCGTGATAGTGGATGGTTATAATATGGTTACTTCAGGAACAAAAGTCAGTGTAAAGAAAAAGTTCTAAAGAGGATTTAAGCAGAAGTGCGTTATGGATCAGAAAGACAAAAAGAAAAAAACCTATAAGGAGTTTAAACTGACTTCATTGGCCCTGAGAAACCGCAACACGGTATATATTCTGGCCTTTGTGATTGCAGTTTTTGGTGTGATCTCCTATAACCGGCTTCCAAAGGAATTGTTTCCCGATGTTGCCGTGCCTTATGTAATGGTACAAACCACCTATCCCGGTAATTCACCGCTGGATATTGAGAACCTGGTTACACGGCCTCTGGAAAAGGAAATTGAAGGGATCAGCGGGATAAAAGAAATAAATTCCACTTCAGCACAGGATGCATCAATGATATTTGTTGAATTCCAGTTTGATGTGGATATCAACCGGGCACTTCAGGATGTGAAGGATGCGGTTGATCAGGCCAAAAGCGAATTGCCCAACGATTTGCCCGCCGATCCTGCTGTCATGGATATTGATTTTTCAGAATTTCCCTTCATCAATATCAACCTTTCGGGAGATTACAGTACTGATGAATTGAAGGAATTTGCTGAAATCCTGGAAGACCGCATAGAACCCATCAGTGAAATTTCCAAGGTGCAGATTCAGGGTTTGAATGAAAGAGAGATAAAGATCCACGTGAACCAGCACAAGCTGGAGGCTTATGATATGAGCTTCAGAGATATTGAAACTGCCGTGGCCAATGAAAATATCTCTATATCCGGTGGTGAAGTGCTCCTGGGAAATACGCGCCGTACTGTTAGAACGGTGGGAGAATTCGAGAGCATAGATGAGCTTCGCAATATCATAGTAAAGCATGAAGACCAGAACGTGGTTCACCTGAAGGACGTGGCCGAGGTAATCGATGGATATGAAGAACCCACCAGTTTTACCCGGCTGAATGGCCAACCGGTAGTATCTGTGCAGGCCGTTAAAAAGGGCGGCGAAAACCTGCTGGATGCCACCCGAAAGTTGATGAACGAGCTGGATGAGATAAGGGAAGAGCATTTGCTACCCGAAGACCTTAAGATCGATATCACCAATGACCAGTCC
>JBEPXQ010000130.1:0-5472 GCA_041641835.1 Bacteroidales bacterium | reverse complement strand
ATAATGATCAGTAATCGAATATTTCAGTTTCTGAAAAGAAAAAAGCAGCTTCTTTTTCAGCATTTTCATCGCTGTCGGAACCGTGTACAGCATTTTCAGTAAGTGAGCTGCCATATTTGTGTCTCAGTGTTTTATCAGTAGCATTTTCAGGATTAGTGGCCCCGATGAAGCGTCTGTAGGCATTAACAGCATCTTCGGCTTCCAGTAACGCAACTATAACTGGTCCTGAACACATAAAATCCACCAGTTTTTTAAAAAATGGTTTACCTTCATGTATATCATAGAATCTTTCTGCCTGATGCCTGGTCATTTGCATCATTTTGAGGGCTTTAATATTAAATCCATTATCGGTGATATCCCTGAGGATCCCGGTGTGATAATGTTTTTTCATCGCCGTAGGCTTAATGATGGTAAGTGTTTTAGTGGTTTCCATTATAGCAATATTATTAACTGTCTGCGATTATTTGGGTTGAAGCAAAGGTAGCTAACATTTTATTTTTACTTTTGTTTTTTTTGAACATAAAAGATATTATTTGTGACATCTAATGAAATTACAGAGATAAGCCAGTTGTTATCAGAGGGAAAGAAAACTGTGCTGATATCACACGCCAATCCTGACGGGGATGCAGTAGGGTCTGTGCTGGCCATGTATGCTTATCTGAAAAAGAAAGAAGTGGACGTGGAGGCCATTTTACCCGATACAATACCTTCATTTTACCGCTGGATGGAATGCAGCGACTGTGTGTGTGCAGCTGATAGGGATCAGAAAAAATGTGAGGAACTGCTTGATAATGCTGATCTTATTTTCTGCCTCGACTTTAATGCCTTTGGCAGGGTTGGTGAGCTGGAAGACAAGCTGGAAAACTCATCTGCAATTAAGGTTTTAGTTGACCACCACCCGGAGCCTTCAGGCAAATTCGATTATATGATTTCTGACATCAGTGTGTCATCTACCGCTGAGCTTGTTTTCAGGCTGATTGAAGCCTTCGGGGATATTAAGCTGATTGATAAAGCCATTGCGGAATCCATCTATACAGGCATCATGACTGATACCGGCTCTTTTAACTTTAACTCGGAGCACGCTGAAATGTATGAAGTTATCAGGCTGCTGGTGGATAGAGGCGTGGAACCAGCCCTGATCCATCAGAGGGTTTACGACACATTTTCCGAATCCAGAATGCGGCTTATCGGGCATTGCCTGTTAAACAAGATGGTAGTGATGGAGGATTCTCATGCGGCTTATATCGCGCTGTCGCGTAAAGATCTGAATAAATATAACTATAAAAAAGGCGATACGGAAGGCCTGGTGAACTACCCACTTGGCATAGAAGGAGTGGTGTTTGCTGCCTTGTTTACCGAGCAGGATGATCTTATTAAGGCATCTTTTCGCTCAAAAGGTGATTTTAAAGCCAACGAGTTTTCCGCGGATCATTTTAACGGCGGGGGACACATGAATGCTGCAGGTGGCAAGAGTTCCAAATCGCTGGAGGATACAGTAAAGGATTTTGAAAAGCTCGTGAAAGATGATTACAAAACAAAACTTCAGGATGCTAAAAAGAAAATTTAACAGGCACAAAGTCATTATTTTCTCCGGTATCATAGTTTTGATGCTGATGTTCAATTCATGCAGAAATGAACCTGAGGTAATTGATATCAGCGGAGAAGACTCGGCCGCGAGATCGGAAGAGGAGTTAAAAAAGGAAAAAATGCTGACTGTTAACCGCGAGATCGTACGCATTGAAGAACAGCTCATTGAAAATTACGTTAAGCGGCACGGCCTGGATGTGGAAAAACTGGAAAGTGGTATCCGATATGATATTTACCAGGAGAATCCCGGCGGACAAAAGATCCGGCAGGGAGATCATGTACGCATCAGTTATTCCTCTAAATTACTTACTGGTGACAAAGTGGAAACATGGGATAGCCTGAAGACTAGAAATATAGTAGTGGCAGAAAGCGAAGATATACAGGGGCTGCATTATGCCTTGCTGGAAATGCGCGATCAGGAAAAGGGAATTTTTATCCTTCCCTCAAACCTGGCTTACGGGATTACAGGCAAAAGGGGTAAAGTGCCTCACAGCGCAGCGCTGGTATATGACATAAGCATTAAAGAGGTAATCAGGCAAACGGATAATAGAAGCCGTTAAATTCAGATTATTTAAAGCAGGAAAATCAAAATCAGGAATAATGAATATAAGAAATTTTACATTAGTTTTATTGTTGTCAGGGCTGGCATTTGCAGCCTGCAACAAGCCACATCCCGGTTACGAGGAAACGGACAGCGGGATGTTTTACAAATTCCATCAGCAGGCGCAAGAAGGCTTAAAACCCGATTCCGGGGATCGCCTCACGCTTTATCTGCGCTGGTACACCGAAGATTCGGTATATTACAACAGCAAGGATGTGGGAGGTGATATCAATCTGGTAATGAGAAAACCAGGTACTCCCATGGATGTTTTTGCCATGCTGGAAATGATGAAAACCGGCGACAGTGCTACCTTTATCGTGCAGCCGGATACATTTTTTGGTGGCGGCCGCAATCTGGTGCCCGACAGTATAGAAGAACTGTTTGTTGATCTTAAATTGTCAGCTGTTAAGCCAATGAGTGAATTCCTGGAAGAACAGGCCAAAGACCGTCGGGAAAAAAGTGCAGAAGAAGCCCGGAGGATAATGGCCTATCTGAATGAAAATGTATCAGAAACAGATACTACTGAAAATGGCATTTACATCATAGAACACCAGAAGACAGGCGGAAAAAGCATCGAAAGCGGAAAAGTAGTTATGCTTAGCTTTAAGGGAAGCCTGCTCAACGGTGATGTTTTCCAAAAAATGACTCCGGAATTTGCTTATGTGGTGGGAGAAGCACCTGATTATCCTTTTAAATGGGATCCAGTGTTAAAGCGGATGAATCCTGGTGATAAAGCCACTATACTGCTACCTTCATCACAGGCGATGGGAGAACGCGGCATGCAGGGAATAATTCCTCCTTATTCGCCCCTGGTGCTGGAAATTGCGATCCATGATGTGCTTAGTAAAGAGGATTATCAGGAGAAGGAGCTGGCACGCGAAGGGGAAATGCGCGCAGAATCAGACCGGAAGATGAAAGATTATCTGAGCAAAAACAGAATCTCACAACAGCCGACAAAAAGCGGACTGGTTTATATTACTTTGGAAGAAGGTTCGGGACCACAACCGCAAACTGGCGATACCGCAATGGTACATTACAAGGGTTACTTGCTTAGTGGTCAGGTGTTTGATTCTTCTTATGACCATGGAAAACCTTTACAGGTAGTCATTGGGCAGGGAGGACTTATCGAAGGATGGCTGGAAGCAATCCCCATGATGAAAGAAGGCGAAAAAGCCAAAATCATTGTACCGTGGCACCTGGCATATGGCAAAAGGAAGGCAGGACCCATTCCGGCCTATGCAAACCTTGTTTTTGAAATGGAATTAGTAGAAATTAAATAACTAAATAATTATGCGAAATATTTTATCAATCCTTGCTGCTTTACTGCTGCTGGCCTCCTGTTCGAGCCTGGAGAAACCACGGGTGGGAAAAGTCTATACCACTGACAAGGGTATGGAGATCGTTTTTATAGAACGTGGTGAAGGCCCCGAAGCCGACAGCGGCGATGTGGTTGCCATGCATTATACAGGAAAACTGGCAAATGATTCTATTTTTGGATCCAGCTATCAACGAAACAGGCCTTTAAGGTTCCGTCTGGGTAATAAAGAGGTGATCAAAGGCTGGGAAGTTGCTGTGGATCACATGAATGAAGGCGATAGCGCATTTCTGAAGATCCCTCCTGAACTGGCTTATGGCGACGAGGCCAGAGGTCCTATACCAGAAAACTCAACACTGAAATTCATGGTAAGGTTAGTGGATGTGAAGAAAGCTCCCAAACCATTTGATACCACCGAGGCCAAACGAAATAAACTGGAAAACGGGCTGATTATGTATATGGTGAAAAAAGGGGATGGAAAAGAACTGCAAAAAGGTGATTTCGTAAAAGTTCACTATACAGGATATTTTGAAAATGGTGAAATATTCGATTCTTCTGTCGAAAGAGAAGCTCCCATACAGATTCAACTTGGCGAAAATCAGGTGATCCGCGGTTGGGAAGAAGCACTGAAGACCATGCAGGTGGGTGATAAAGCCAGAATAATTATACCGCCGGAACTGGCTTATGGAGAAAAAGGACGCGGAAGTATAGCTCCCAATACCACCCTGATTTTTGATGTGGAAGTAGTGCAGGCACATAAACCTGTTGAAGTTGAACCATATGATGTGGCCGGCAAAGACACCACTTTTACACCCACCGGACTGGGAATTATCAAGGTAAAACAAACAGAAGGTACCAAAGCCGTTGAGGGCGATGAAGTTACTGTGCACTATACCGGTTATCTTGAAAACGGAGAAATATTTGATTCTTCCGTAAAAGCCGGAAAGCCCATAACATTTCAGCTTGGTAAAAACCAGGTAATACCCGGATGGGAAGAAGGCTTAACACACCTGCGCGAAGGTGAAAAAGCCCGGCTTATCATCCCTTATCAGCTGGCATATGGCGAAAGGGGAAGAGGCCCCATCCCTCCACGGGCAACCCTCATCTTTGATGTGGAACTCGTGAAGGTAGATGATAATAAATAAGGACAGTTAATTATCTCGAAAGAGCATCCCTGAAAACAGGGATGCTCTTTTTTATATAGGCATGGTAATAATCTCGCAGGGTTTAAAGTCCCCGGCACAAGCCGGGTAGCCAGGAAACGTCAGTGAATGCTAAGGATGCCTGTAAATTAAACTACAACAGTTACAAAGCTGTGGTAACTATAAACTTAGTCGTCGCAAAAGATCATCGAGATATAATTAACCACATCATCTGAGGGGTATGTTTTGGCAGAGTTACCCTGAGAGAGCAGATGCACTTCAGGATTTGAAAAGGCAAGGCTGCTATATTCCATTAGCGCCATAATAGGGCCGTGGCCACACACAGATATATTATTTTCAGTGATCGTGTTATAGACTCCCTTTACATCCAGTTTTTTGATCTTTTCCACCACAAGATCATCCAATGCCTTTCCTTTTTCGGCAGTTACAAAATGAGAGAAATCAGAAGAGGCAATCAGCAATGTCTTTTTTCCTGATTCCTTCACATAATTGTGTAGAGCATGGGCTACTGATCTGGCATTTTCAACCGTCTGTTCGGAGATGGTTATCGGAAGTATCTTAAACTCCTCTTCCAGAAAGTACTGCAACAGTGGCACTATCACTTCAGCAGAATGTTCGGCAAAATGAGCGGGGACGCGCGGAAAATTAATTGCTTCAGCAAATTCTGTATCCACCCTTATCTGTCCCAGCGGGCTGTCCCAGTTATCATGTGAATCCACTGATACAGGTTCATTCATTCCATTGTGATCAGGGTTAAGGATTACAACCGTATTAAACTGCTGATGTGATTTTCGGATATTACTAAA
>JBEPXQ010000129.1:0-5542 GCA_041641835.1 Bacteroidales bacterium | reverse complement strand
GAAATGGCTAAAGACCTGGACACAATTCCCTATGAAGTTTTGACAAATGTTTCGCGCAGGGTGAAAAGGGTTTATTTTCATGAATAAGCGAATAGAAATACCTTTTCACGAACTGATTTTTTACTGAAAAAGAAACCGTTCATAACCGGACACACCTGCAAGGAGAATGCGATATGATTTGTTCTTGTTTCCTTCTTGTTTCCTTCTTGTTTTGTTCTTGTTTCGTTCTAAGTTTATAAAAAGAAGATTAGAACCAGGAAAAAATCAGACTAAAACAAAACCTGACAAAGCAGTGTGTGAAAACAGGTGTTTACTTTAACCAAAACTCCTTTTTTATTTAGAATGATTAAAAAAAGCAGGCCTCGATTTTACCATTTACCGGCTGATAATATCCGTATTCTGATCGAATACCTGAGTGCTGATTATTTATAATATTTTTCAATATATTTGAGGCAGCATTAAGTGAATTGACCATTCGCATTAAATAAAGAATTATATGAATATCAAGCATTTGTTTCTTGCATCATTTGTGATGTTTATCACCGGCCTTGGCGCACAGCCGGTAAGCGATGCCGAAGCACTGGAAACGGCATCAGGATTTCTAAAAAAACAGCAAAAAGGATTTACAAACCTGCATTTAACCCATATTAATGTGGACGGAAAACCCGCGGCCAAACTTATCAGATCAGATGAAAAAGGCTTCGTGTTAATTGCCACTGACAAACGTTTGAAACCGGTTATCGGCTTTTCATTTAAAAATGATCTCGATCCGCAACATATTCCTCCCGCTTTGAAAAGCTGGTTGCGTACCTTTACTAATAGCCCTGCAATTAATCAGCCTGCCCACAGTGGCTGGGATAGATTAAAAGATGCTGTTACCAAAGACAGCAGGAGTTTTCCTGAAGTTCCTGTGTTGATCTCAGCTGTGTGGAATCAGAGCTGGCCCTATAATGCTCATTGCCCGGAGCATCCCAACGGCAGCAACGGGCGATGCCTGGCAGGATGTGTGGCCACAGCCATGGCGCAGGTAATGTATTACTGGCAGTATCCGGCTACCGGCAATGGCAGCAAAACATACTTCTGGGGTAACGATTCCACCGTTAATTTCGGACAAACAACCTATGACTGGCCTGCCATGGGAAATTACAGCAATGCCATGAATCGCGACGAGATCGCACAGATCATTTTCCATTCTGCGGTATCGGTTGACATGAATTTCGGCCCTTCAGCTTCAGGATCATCCATCAGTAAATCTGCTGATGCACTTAAGGATTATTTCAGATTTATGCCCACGCTTCAGTATCACGAACGGCAATTCTACAATTACGAATCCTGGAAGCAGCTAATGCAGAACGAGCTGCTCGGGCAGCGCCCGGTACTTTATGCAGGTATTGACAGTACACAGGGAGGCCATGCTTTTGTACTTGACGGATTCCGCGACAGTTGCTACTTCCACTTTAACTGGGGCTGGGGTGGCCACGGTAACGGATATTTTCACCTGAATAATATGGCTGCCACCGGCGGAAATTTTGCAATTAATCAGCGGGCGGTAACTGGCATTATACCTTACGGAGCCAACTACTGTGGCGACTACTGGTTTACTGCAGGCGACCAGGAAATTGATGATGGCAGCGGCTATTCACTTTATCAGAATAACTCCTCGTGCACCTACCTGGTGGAACATCCGGCAGATGCTCCTCTAAACCTGCAGTTCACCAAATGGGACCTTGCTGATGCGGGTGATAAGCTTACCATTTATGATGGAGTGGATGAAACTGCTCCGGTGCTGGCTTCTTTTGACGGCACTCATAATCCAGGGGCTCTTACATCGGGCTCCCGCAGCGTCTTCATTAAGTTTGAAACAGATGGAAGTGGTCAGGCTTCGGGCTGGAAACTCAATATAACTACCACATCTACTAACATTGCCAATAGGCAGCAATCAAAGATATTCGTGGCTCCCAATCCGGCAACTGATGTTATAAACGTGAGCGGCTTAAAGCAGGGTAAGCTTGAACTTTTCAGCCTGGATGGCAGAAAGATCATCAGCCGGGTAGTTACACAGCCTGCCAACAGCCATCTGGATGTGTCAGCACTGCCTCAGGGGTTTTATATTTTGTCAGTTACCACAGAAGATGGTGCAAGAAATACAACCAAAGTAGTGGTGCAACGGTAATGACCACGGTTTACATTTCCTGGCTAAGGAAGCAGATTCGCGCCATCAAAGGCCCTTCCCGAATTTATGGATAATTGGCTGAACTACAGACTATTCAACAAAGACATTGCTGCTCTTCTATAAAGATTAAGTAGTTGCATGGCACTTCCTGAAATGATTTTTGAAATATCACCTGATCACTTGTCATCCTCAAGGATATCCTGCTGTATGCGCACGGATTCCTTGTGAACCTGCTGGAGAAGCTTCAGCAAAAATGAACGGTCGAGTTTATATCTTTCCGCCCGGTCCAAACGGTCGCTAATCATCTGCCTGAAGCGATTACTTTGCAGGATGGTGATGTTTTGCTGCTTTTTATATTGCCCTATTTCACGAATAATGTGCATACGCCTGGCGAGTATCTCCAGCAGTTCGGTATCAATTTTGTCTATCTCTAACCTCAATCTTGAAAGGCGGTCCTGATATTGTTTTTTAGCATCCTCATCGCGGATTACAAGAGCATGCAGTAATGATTCCAGTGCACTGAAGGACAACTGCTGGGCAGCATCCGTTACAGCATTTCCGGGTTGAGGGTGTACTTCCAGCATCAGCCCGTTCATTTCCAGATCAAGCGCTTTTTGCGCTACTTCCGGTATGCGGTCGGTAGTACCACAAATATGACTGGGGTCGCAGATTACCGGTATGTGAGGGAAGCGGCGCTTCAGCTCAATAGGAATTTCCCACATGGGGGCATTTCTGAACGGTGATTCATCGAAGAAATAGAATCCGCGATGGACAGCAGCCACAGCAGGGGCACCAGCCTGCTGCAAGCGTTCAATGGCCCCTATCCAAAGGTTCAGGTCAGGGTTCACGGGATTTTTCACCATAACAGGAACCGGAGATTGTTGCAGCGCATTGGCGATCTCCTGTACTGAAAAAGGGTTAACAACCGTTCGTGCACCAAGCCACAGGATATCCATGCCTGCCTCCAGGGCTTCCTGAACATGCGAGGCCCGGGCAACCTCAACGGCTACCGGCAGTTTTGTTTTCTCTTTCACCTCCTGCAGCCAGGGCAGCGCTTTGCTTCCCAGGCCCTCAAATTGCCCGGGGCGTGTGCGTGGTTTCCATACCCCAGCCCTGAAAATGGAAGTTTGAGGCAAGCCTGACAAAAACTCAGCAGTTTTCAGCACCTGCTCCCTGCTTTCAACACTGCATGGGCCGGCAACTAAAAACTGCCTGCGGCTAATAAACGGAAAATCTGCCGATAAGGATTTCATTATTTCCCCTTGTGCTTTGATACAAAAATAATTAAATTTGCTTGAAGCAAAACTGCTGATTATTATGAACAAGATCCATTACCAGATTAAAGGCTCCGGCCCTGATATTGTATTACTTCACGGGTTTATGGAATCCCTGGAAATGTGGCATCCGTTCCTTCCTTCGCTCACCAAAGACTTTTCTGTGGTTATGATTGACCTGCCCGGGCACGGAAAAAGCAAATGTCTGGATGAGGTGCACAGTATGCCTTTGATGGCTGAGCAGGTAAAAAAAATCCTGGAAAAGGAAAACATTAGCAAATGCACTATGGTAGGCCATTCCATGGGTGGGTATGTGGCTTTGGCATTTGCAAAAGAATATCCTGAATACTTAAATGGATTATCGCTGTTTCACTCCCATCCCTTCCCTGATACAGAAGAAGCCCGCCGCAACCGGGCCCGCACAATCGAAATAGTGGAGCAGGATAAAGCAGGTTTTATCAGCAGTTTTGTTTCATCCCTGTATTTTGAAGAAAACCGTGACCGCCTGAAGCAAAAGATCGAAAGGCAAAAAGAAATTGCCCGTGAAATGAAGCCCGAAGGCATTACAGCAGCATTAAAAGGGATGAAAGAACGCGAGGGTTCTCTGGATTTTCTTGCAGAAACCAATATTCCAATGCTTTTTATTGCAGGGAAAAAAGATACCCGTGCAGATCTGGATAAACTATTAAAAGCTGTTGCATTACCCTCCCACAGCGAAGTACTTATCCTGGACAGGGTAGCGCATATGGGGTTTTATGAAGCCCCAGACAAAACGCTAAACACCCTTCACTATTTTGCTCTTAAATGCTCGGGTTTATGAAAGACATTTTCATGAAGCAAAAGCGGCTTGAACTTTCAAAATGCAAGCTTAGATTCTTAAGAAAACACGACAGAAAGCAGCTGGCTCTATTAGCCAATAACCCTCTGATAGCCGGCAGCCTGCGCGATACCTTCCCTCACCCCTATTCACAAAAGGATGCAGATAAGTTCCTGGATTTCGTTAATGAAAATGACCGGGACCTGATACTTGCCATTGAAGTTGAGCGCTGCCTGGCAGGTATTATTGGCCTTAACAGGCAGGAGGACATTCACCGTTATTCAATTGAAGCAGGATACTGGCTGGGCGTGGACTTCTGGAACCGGGGCATTATGAGCTGTGCCTTAAACGGCTTGGTTAAGTGGGTTTTTGGGCATACAGATATTGTCAGGATTTATAGCAATGTCTTTGCTACTAATTCATCCTCGATAAGAGTGCTTGAAAAGTGTGGTTTTTCAAAAGAAGGAGAATTAAAAAATTCTGCATTTAAAAACGGAAGGTTTATAGACGAGTTTAAGTATGCAAAATTAAAATATCGTAGCAAATAATATCCCGAGCTTTCTTCTGATGAATTTCTATGAGGTTTACAAATATGATTGCCAGACCAGGTTACACTTTTTAGTATACTTTTATTTCCTTTTGGTTAATTTTAATCTATTATTAAAATTCATTCTAAATTTAAAAATTAACAGAATGCACACTTTAAATAAGTACTTTTACTTTTGGAAATTAAAGTATTATAATATTTAAAATATATATCATATGAAAAAATGTTACTCCTTAAAAATGCTTCTGACATTTTTAATCCTGTTTGTTGCTACCAGCGGCATTCAAGCACAACAGACGGTCACCATCAGCGATAATACCGGTAATTACAACTATCGGGCTCCTATGAATGGTTCGTATAATTACGGCTGGTCAGCCATGATATATGATGCCAGCGAAATAGGTAATGCATATCGGATTCAGTCTCTTGCATTTAAAGTACATCAATACAACACCAGTAGTGCAACCTATGCTAATCAGAAAATTTACATGGCTGAAGTATCTAATTCCACCTTTGCGAGCACCAACTATATTTCTCCATCAAGCGTAAATGCTGTAAAAGTGTATGAAGGATCACTTACATATAATACTTCAGGCTATAAGAACATAACTCTCCAACAAGAGTTTTACTACACAGGAACCGGTAATCTGCTTATTTTATATGAGAACCGTTCAAATTACGGAGTATATTATGAACCACAGTTTGAATATTCAACCCGGCTTAACAAAACA
>JBEPXQ010000128.1:0-5589 GCA_041641835.1 Bacteroidales bacterium | reverse complement strand
CTCGAGCATTTGCATGGAGCAAAGAGCAGGGATTTTGGAGCACAGGGGGGGCTGCCCCTGCGGCAGTGCCTGATATTCGTGAAATTCGTCTAAATTTGTGTAATCTATATTAACATTCCTAATTCACAAACGTCCATGCCGAAGGACAGGATCAAAATCTCAGACTAGTTCACATAACCCTCGCGATTACAGAACCTTAAACCTTAAACCTTAAACCTTAAACCTTAAACCTTAAACCTTCAACTTTCAACTTTCAACTTTCAACTTTCAACATCAAACTTTATATTATATTTGCTGATATTGGTGAATGATCTGTAAACTGACTTTCATCTCCATTATCAAACATAAAAAAAGGAATACCATGAACATGATATCTGTACTTCTTGGGATAATTGGCGGAACGGAAATTATCATCATTGCCATCATTATACTGGTGCTTTTTGGCGGCAGGAAAATCCCCGAGCTTATGCGCGGACTGGGAAAAGGAGTGAAGGAATTCAAAGATGCCAGCAAGGAAACCCGCGATGCCTTTAACAAGGAAAAGGAAGACCTGGATAACACCGTAAATGATGATCATGAATCAGCCGGCAAACACGACGACCGGAAAAAGAACAATAGTTAACTATCACCGTCAGAAATACACTAAGCAATAAATAATGGCTGCTTTGTTTGCCCGAAAAAAGCCTCATCCGGATGAAATGTCGTTTTTTGAACATCTGGAAGACTTGCGGTTGACCATTATCCGCTCCGTACTGGCCATTGTTATTTTTGCCACCCTGGCATTTCTGTTTAAGGAATTTGTCTTTAACACCATCATCCTCGGTCCCCAGAAAGCCGATTTCATCACCAACCGCCTGCTGTGCAGCCTGGGCACTATAATTGGCTCGGAAGTTATCTGCATCAATCAGAATGCCATCGAGATCATTAATATTGAGATTGCCGGACAGTTTAAGGCACACCTGCTGATATCTATGATAGCGGGCTTAGTGCTTGGAATGCCTGTAGTGTTGCGGGAGCTGTGGGTATTTGTAAGACCCGCCCTGAATCCCGGCGAGCAAAAGGGATATTATTTTTCGCTATTCCTGTCATCCTTGTTGTTTTTCACGGGTGTGGCCTTTGGTTATTTTGTGCTAAGCCCGGTCACCATTGATTTTCTTAGCAACTATGTGCTGGATCATTCCATAGAAAACCAGATAAGGATAGGGAGTTACGTGCGCATAGTCACCATGCTGTGCCTGGCCACAGGCATTGTTTTTGAAATGCCGCTGATCATTATTTTCCTCACGGCCAACCGCATCATAACCACCAAAATACTGCGCAAATACCGCAGGCACGTTATCATCGTTTTCCTGATTGTTTCTGCCATCATCACACCACCAGACGTTATCAGCCAGTTCCTGGTGGCCTTACCCATGTATCTGCTCTATGAGATATCCATACGCATAGCACGGCTGGTGGAGCGCCGCCTGGGCAGGCAGATGGAGCTGTAGGGCAGCATCAGAAATATCAGTCTGAAAAAAACAAAAAAAACCTTTATAAGAATCACGCCACCACGAGCAAAAGGCCAAAGGCGGGATCTACTGTTTCCCGGCCTGTTGTTTTCTGATGGTGAGCCAGGCATATCCCGTTATCAGCAGGATCATGATCAGCTGAACATAAAGCGGGATACCTACCAGCGAGGTGGACAGTATGGCGGTATTTATCAGCAGGTATTTTACCAGGTAATAAAAAACCTTGCTGATCAACACACTGCTGACCATAGCTGCAGGAACTGACTTCAGCCTGTCTTTCAAAAAGAAAAACAGAAAAACATTTAATGCAAGCTCCGAAACTATCAGCAGCATTTTTGGTGGCACAGGATGCCCCGACAACATAAAAGAAAACAACGGGAGGCTGATGGCTATGATGTATGCATTTGTTCTTGTGGTATGCAGCAGCATCAGGATAAGCATCAGGCGCATGGGTTCCACATAATAAACCGGAAGCATAACAAGATGTGATATGGCCGGAACCAGGAAAATAAACAGGAATGCCGCGATGTTTAATAATAGTGTCCGTATTGCTTTCCCGGACTTCAGGTTGATTGATACAGCGTTACTCATGAGCAAAAAGATTTGATTTATAGCCTGGTGTCTTCAAAACTTACCAACAAGTTCATTACAAATATAAGATTTATTATGCGAATAATATAAATCACGGATAAAAAAACATCCGCTTTTACAGCGGCAGCGCAAAGAAATGTCAATTAAAATGATTAGTTTTGTGGATATAGTCTCACGAAATACAACAACACTATGAAGCGCAGGGATTTCCTAAAGCAGAGCATAGGGGCAGGTTTGTTTGCAGGTTCTCTATTTGCCTTTGGCGGATACGGGAAGATATTTGCAAACACCACGCTGAATGCTTCAGTTCCATATGATCTGGTTGCTGTAAAAGACGGGCAGCCTGACAAAATGTTCGACCGGGCCATGGAAGCCCTGGGAGGCATGAAAAAATACGTGAAACCCGGGCAGACGGTGGTGGTGAAGCCCAATATCGGCTGGGACGTGGAGCCCAAAAGAGCCGCCAATACCAATCCTGTGCTGGTAAACCGGATTATAGAACATTGTTTTGATGCAGGGGCCAAAAAAGTGTATGTGTTTGATAATACCTGTGACGACTGGAAAAAAGCCTATAAAAACAGCGGCATAGAAAAGGCAGCCCGTGATGCCGGTGCCACCATCGCGCCCGGTAACACGGAAAGCTACTACCAGGAAGTGGCGGTGCCCAAAGGCAAAAAGCTGAAAAGTACCAAAGAGCATGAACTGATCCATGAAGCAGATGTGTTTATCAACGTGCCCGTGTTGAAAAACCATGGCTCGGCGCGGCTTACCGTGTCCATGAAAAACCTGATGGGCATAGTATGGGATCGCAGGTTCTGGCATCGCAACGACCTGCACCAGTGTATAGCTGATTTTGCCTCCTTCCGCAAACCCGACCTTAACGTGGTGGACGCCTATCGCGTGATGCTGCGCAACGGGCCCAGGGGGGTGTCAGCCGCTGATGTGCAAACCATGAAATACCAGATCGTTTCCGATGATATGGTGGCCGCCGACACTGCCGCTGCCAAAGTATTCGGCACTACCGTGGATAATGTGGAATACATCAAAATTGCCGGTAAACTCGGCTATGGTGAGGCTGACCTCAGCAAACTGAAAATAGGACGATTTAAAATGTAAACGCCTTGCCCAACAAAAGCAAACCGGAATTTCTTATGCCATACACATATTTGAAAAAGTTCAGGGTAGTTTTATCTCTTATCTTTCTGACTTTGATAGGGATATTTTTCCTGGATTTTGCAGAGTTTTTCCCACCCGGATTCATTACCGGTACTTTATACCTTCAGTTTGTGCCTTCATTATTAAAGTTTCTAACCGTATTTTCTGTTATTGCTGCAGGTTTTATTGTTGTACTTGTATTAACGCTGCTATTCGGCCGGGTTTATTGTTCTACAATTTGTCCGTTGGGAATATTGCAGGATGTAATCATTTACCTGAAGCGAAAGTTCAGGAAAAGAAAAAGGTATAAATTCAATTTCATCAAGGCCTGGCCGTGGCTAAGATATTCGCTGCTGGGTATAACGGTGGCCTTTTTTCTTGCAGGTAACATCCTGATTCTGGCACTGCTTGATCCCTATAGTATCTTCGGGAGAATTACCTCCGATCTGTTCCGGCCGGTGTTCTCGGGGATAACCAATGTGCTGGCTGATATCCTCAACAGCTTTGGCGTTTACGGCCTTTATAAGGTTGATATCCATGCCATCCATTATGAAGTGCTGCTGATCCCTTTTGTTTTTCTTATCCTGATAGTGTGGATGAGCCTGGCAAAAGGCCGGCTGTATTGCAACACCATTTGCCCGGTGGGCACTTTTCTGGGGCTGCTGTCAAAAGTGTCTGTTTTTCAAATTAAGCTGAATAAAACTACATGTACTAAATGTGGATTGTGTGAGCGAAGCTGCAAAGCAGAGTGCATCGACCACAAAGCACTGCATGTTGACTTTTCCCGCTGCGTGGGTTGTTTTAACTGCCTGTCGGTATGTCCTGAATCCAGTGCAAATTACGAGTTGAACAGCCTCTATCGTTCATCAGAAAAGATCCCGAGGGATACCAACTATGATAATGCAGGTGCGGGCAGGAGGAAATTCGTGGGCGGTTTTCTGCTGGCCTTGCTGGGAGCCTCAAGGCTGGCGAAAGCGCAGGGGCTGGTAACATCCAGTGCCAACACCAGGGTGGAGCGCGAACACCCGGTATCGCCTCCGGGTGCCCTGAATACCGGGCGCTTTAACCAGGCCTGCACTGCCTGCCATCTCTGCGTTAACGTCTGCCCAACGGATGTGTTGCAGCCTGCCGTTTTTGAATACGGCTACCGCGGACTGATGCAGCCCCGGCTGGATAACCACGCGGGCTTCTGCAACTACGACTGCACCCTGTGCGGGGAAGTGTGTCCCACCGGCGCTATCCTTCCGCTAACCGCTGAAGATAAAAGACTCACCCAGATTGGCAGGGCCCGCTTCGTGAAGTCGAACTGCATAGTGGAAACAGAAGGCACCGACTGCGGTTCCTGTGCCGAACACTGCCCCACCAAAGCCGTGCGCATGGTGGATTACGTGGACAACCTGCGCATACCTGAAGTTACCGAAGATATCTGCATTGGCTGTGGAGCCTGCGAATATGCCTGCCCCACCAAGCCCTACAAAGCCATCTACGTGGAAGGCAATCCGGTGCACGCGCGGGCCAAAAAGCCCAGCCAGGAAAAGGTGGAAGCAGTGAAGCATGAAGAGGAATTCCCCTTTTAAAATATCCCGTATCCTGTATTATTCCCCCGCCGGATGACAGTGAACAACACCTGACAGTGCTGAATGGAACAGGGAAGCCCGTTTTTTGGTAAATGCTTTCTTAATCCATAACAATGGTCAAAGAGAATGAAATCTCAAGCAAACACCAATATTTTGTAAAGAAATTTTCAACATATTGAATAATACCTGTCCAAAAATTTGGAATTGTGGTGGTTTTTGTATTAGTTTTACGTTTGCAAACCCTGAAGATGAATCGTTCCTAATACCAGCAAGGGATAGAAGCGTTTTTAAGTAAGAAAAAGCAGTTTTAAACATATTTTAAATGCGATTTAAACTAACACTCAACCGGACCACAAAGCAGCGAATGCTGCCCATGGAGTACATGGCAGATAGAGTTAATGGTTATTAATAAACGAAAAATAGATGAGATTAAAAACAAGAATAAAAATGAACACCGATTGGTTGGTAAAAGATTACCGAAGCATATTCATGGCGCTTATTAAAAACGTTTTCATGAAATATGACTCCAACCTTTATTACAACCTTTACGGGACAGACAAACAACCAAAAAAAGTAAACAAGCCTTTTACTTTTTCTGTTAGATTTCCTCAGTACAAAAAAATTGAAGGAAATAGGATATTTTGCGGAAATGAAGTTTTCTTACTTTTTTCGTCCAATGATGAAACACTGGTAACAGCCTTCTATAATGGATTACATCAACAGAAAGAAATCTCCATTGGGAAAAACCATCCAAT
>JBEPXQ010000127.1:0-5620 GCA_041641835.1 Bacteroidales bacterium | reverse complement strand
AATGACCCCTTGTTTCAGAATTGCAACTCAAAAAAATAAGATATGGCTAATGACCTTCTGGCCGGAAAAAAAGGAATTATTTTCGGTGCATTAAATGAAAAATCAATTGCCTGGAAAGTGGCTGAAAAAGCACATGAGCAGGGCGCAGAGCTGGTGCTAACAAATACACCAGTATCCATACGGCTGGGAAGTATTAATGAATTAGCTGAAAAAACCGGTGCTCCGGTGATTCCGGCAGATGCTACTAACCTGGATGACCTGAGGGAACTGTTTGATAAGACACTGGATCATTTTGGAGGAAAGATCGATTTCATTCTCCACTCCATTGGAATGTCGCTAAACGTGAGAAAGAAAAGATCTTATGATGATTTGGATTATAACTTTCTGATGAAAACAATGGACATTTCTGCTGTTTCATTTCATAAGGTTTTGCAGGTGGCACGAAAGAAAGATGCTATTAATGACTGGGGATCAGTGGTGGCTTTATCATATATTGCTGCCCAACGTACTTTGTATGGTTATAATGACATGGCAGATGCCAAGGCTATGCTGGAATCCATAGCCCGCAGCTTTGGATACATCTATGGCAGAGATAAGAAAATCAGGATAAATACCATTTCCCAATCGCCAACTTTAACTACCGCCGGAAGCGGAGTGAGGGGAGTAGAAGGATTGATGGATTTTACTGAACGTATGTCACCACTGGGCAATGCTACAGCGGAAGAGTGTGCCGATTTTACGATTACCCTGTTTTCCGACCTTACGCGTAAAATAACCATGCAAAATATCTATCACGACGGTGGTTTCTCAAGTATAGGTATGAGTTACAAGGCTATGAAGATGTATAAACGAAGCCTGGAGTGCGAGGATTGCCCTCATCCCGATGAAATAGAGGATTAGTTGTTGTAGAGTCTTACGGCTTTTAAAATATTATCTTCTTTCTTGTTGTGAGGTATTCTCGCCAGCAGGTAAAGGCCAACTGGTATGGTCATATTGATTAAAATGTCAGCCAGTTTGCTGTTGGTAACATCTACAAAGTGATCGCTTTCCCTGTTTACATTTCTTGTGGTGGACAGGAAATAACTAAAATCGGCTACAAAATATGCGATTGCAGCAACCTGCAGGCTTCTCTCCAGTACCAGCATATTCCGGTGCTTTTTTAAGGCAGACATGGCTTCAGGGTTATCCAGCATTACATATTTAAGGTTACGGTATTTCAGCTCATTAACTTCACCCATGCCCATGCTGTAATAATAGATGTGGTCCGGTTGATAATGCACTGTATCTATGGTTTCATATTCGTAAATACTGGAGGCAAAGATGCTGATTTTGCCTTGCTTTATGCGCTTAGCCAGTATGGGTTCACCCAGGCTGGCCAAATGCTGCACCACCGCCAGAAACAGCGTGCTGTCATTGAGATATCTGACATCACTGGCATCATATTTTTTATCATCAATGTGGATATAATTTGACCCGGAAACAAAAAACAGAAAGGCACTTTTGTCATATTCTAATTTTATGGAATCACCAAATACGTACTCACCTGTTTTAAGGTAAATAAATGTACTTGAGTCTTTCTGTTGAGCAAACAGTATGTTCAATGAGAGAAGAAACAAAACAGGAAGGATAAGAATTTTTTTCATCGTGGCGTGTTTTCTGTTTAAGCAAAGATAAGAAACAATTGATTAGATAAAACAATCTATTAGAGCTTATTGTTTCACTGTGTTTCTTCTGTAGTTTTTTTTCATAAAAAAGGGGCTGTCCGATAACAGCCCCACATCAATTGTCTGATCAATAAAAAAAACAAGCTAAAGCGCTCCCTGGTCATATGCAGACTCCCCATGAATAGAAATATCAAGGCCTTCGTCTTCATCCATTTCGCTCACTTTTACTTTGGTTATCAGGTTAATGATAACAAGCATAATATATGTGAAGATAAAAGCATAAGCAGCACTTATTACAACAGCAACCACTTCTTTAAAAAAGAAAGAGGTATTACCTTCCAGTAAACCAGACTGCCCGGCTATTTCTTCCATCGCAAAAACACCGAGTAGGATAGTTCCCAGGCATCCGCCTATACCATGGACTCCCCAAACATCAAGAGCATCATCCCAGCCCCATTTATTTTTGAGCTCCACAGCGAGGTAACACACAGCTCCGGCAGCAATTCCAATAATCATGGCGGCCCATATGGGCACAAAACCTGCAGCCGGGGTTATGGTGGCCAGCCCCGCAACAGCACCGGTAAGTAATCCTACAAACCTGGGTTTTTTATCACGGCTCCATTCTATAACCAGCCAGGTAATGGCAGCGAAAGAAGCAGCAACATCGGTATTAAGAAAAGCAAGGGTAGTTACTTCATCAACTGCCAGTTCACTACCGGCATTAAATCCGTACCAGCCAAACCACAGTAAGCCAGTGCCAATAGCAACCAGCGGAATGCTGTTAGGTGGTGAAGCCTTATCTCTTCTTGCGCCCACATAAAAAACAGAAGCAAGGGCTGCAAAACCTGCAGTGGCATGTACTACAATTCCCCCGGCGAAATCTTTAACACCCCATTCTGCAAGTAAACCGCCACCCCATACCATATGAACAAACGGATAGTAAACAAATATTTGCCAGAGTATCAGGAAAATAAGATAAGATTTAAATGTCACCCTGTTTACAAAAGCTCCCGTGATCAAAGCAGGTGTAATGATGGCAAACATCATCTGGTATGCAATAAATATATAGGTAGGATAGTCCTGTCCTGTATTAGGATTAAAAATACTATTAAACTCAATTCCATTTAAGAAGACATGATCGAAGTTACCGATAATTCCACCTTCGCCACCACTAAAACACAGTGAGTATCCAATGACTACCCACATGATGGTTGTGATACCCAGAGATACGAAGGTTTGGACCATGATGCCCAAAATGTTTCTGCGACTGGCCAGTCCGCCATAGAAAAATGCCAAACCCGGTGTCATAAGCATTACCAGGCTGGTGCATAATATCATAAAAGCCGTTGAACCTGTATTTATCATAACGTTCATTTTTTATGGTTAAAATGTAAATCCGAAAACAAGAAAAGCATTCTCTGCCATTGGGTTGAAAATTACTGAGGTATAAACCGGCAGGCTGTACTGCTCAGTGATGTTAATTTCTTTGGAGGCCGTTAGACCCAGATTAACGAATCCCATAGTATGGCCATAAAATCCGCTCTCGCCTATATATCCGGTGGCTGCATCTGCATCTGCGGGTTTGTTAGGTGTAAAACCTGCGAAGAATTCCAAAGCGGTTTCTTTAACATCCATAGAATACCCCAACTCAATATAGGTGGAATATTGAATTCCTTCTGCGGTATTGAAATCAGGTGAGTTAGGATCATCATTGATTTTTCGGGCATCATCACCATAAAAATTAGCAGCTACCATAAGTGATAAGGGCAGGTTTTCAGTACCGTTGAAACTAATACTACCTTCGAATATATGTCCGGTGCGGTCTTCTTCATAAATAAAATACCTGTTTGTTGCCACGGCTTCCGTAGGAAAGAAATAATCTGTAACAGTTACTGTTAGCATTTCATCCAGGAAGGTGTAGCTAAGATAGAAATCGAGCTCGGGTCCCATAAAGCCTGTAAAAGAATATGATCCCCAAAATCCCACAGCAAATCCAGATGTACTCATTTCAATTGCCGGTTGAATACTGGGCGACATAGAATAATCCGTGCCCCGCCATACATATCGGCTAACAACATCTGATCCTACAGAAAAATCAATTTCTGTAGATTTTTCTTCCTCCTGATCTTGTGCAAAAGCAGCTATACTGCTAAGCATAAGAAGAGCAACAAGCAATCCCAATATTTTTCTCATGATAATTTGATTATTTGATTAGCATGAGCCAAAAGTATATTGGGTATGCAGGCCTCACAATCGGTGATTTTACTGAATTTTTCTACGGGAATCACGTAGTTAAACCTGTAGAAGCCGGTATAACAGCATTTTGAAGGTAGGTGTGTTAAATTTCAACAATCTGATTACGTATGGCATATTTAACCAGATCCACGGTGGAGTTCAGGTCCAGTTTATGCATAATATTTGTTTTGTGGCATTCGGCAGTTCTGATGCTAATAAAAAGTTTATCAGCGATTTGCTGGTTGGTCAGTCCTTCAGCAAATAATTTCAACACCTCTGTTTCTCTTTTGGTAAGTTCTTTTTGAAGACTTGCGACAGATTTAGTATGATGGCTGACCTGTTTCATATAATTTTTCAGGATGACATCAGAAATATGCCTGGGAAAATATTCTTTCCCGCCGTAAACATCATGGATGGCGCTGATCATTTCATCGAGGTTGCTGTCCTTTGGCAAATAACCCTTAGCACCTGCCCGCAGTGCATTAATGATAAATTCTTCATTCAGATACATGGACAGAAATATGATGGCGGGAGCATTTTTTCTGCTGCTTAAACATTGGGCAAGTTCAATTCCTGATTTACCGGGTAGTGAGATATCCATCATGATAATATCCGGGGACTGTAAATCCAGTTGTTCCATAAGTGATACTTCATCCCATGCTTCAGCAACTACATTAATGCCGGGCACTTCAGCCAGCAGTGAATTTATTCCGTCACGAACGATCTGATGATCATCCACCAACATAATGTCAATCTGCTTCATATCCTGTATTTTTTATGGGTATTCTAACCTGAATTACCGTTCCTTTACCGGGTTGAGCATTTAGTAAAAATGAACCCTGCAAAAGATTTACCCGCTCTCTTATGTTATAAATACCGTTGCCAAAGGTAACAGATTCCGGATCAAAACCAATACCATCATCTTCAATAATGAATATGATGTTTTGGCTTGTGAATATGAATTGAACGCTGATAGTGTGCGCCCGCGCATAGCGGAAAGCATTATTCAGCGCCTCTTGTGTTATCCTGAACAAGTATATTTTCTGTTTTCTGTTAAGGACAGGTTCTTCTCCTTCCTGATCGAAATTAATAGTAAGGCCGCTGTTTACTGCTGCTTTCTTACATAGCTGGTTGATAGCACGTGAAAGGCCGAATTCGTAAAGCTCAGGAGGCATAAGGTCATAAGATATTTGTCGGGTTTCCTGGATAGCATCCTGTAAGTTTGATTCTATCTCTTTCCATTTACCGCAATTCTCTTGCTCTTTCATAAGGCTTATTTTCTCCACCGCCAGTTTCATAGCTATTAGCCTTTGGCCCAGCCCATCATGCAATTCGCGCGAAACACGCTGGCGCTCCATTTCCTGTGCTCCATATACCGCAGCCAACCGGGCTTTCCTTTCCAGTACCAGCTCGTTTTCCATTTCTTTTCGCCTGGAAATATCTCTTATAACACAGGCTTCAATGGTATCTCCATCATATTCAATTTTGCTGGTTTTGACTTCGACAAAAAACTCATCGCTGTCTTTCCTCACCAACTTGCCTTCCGCTATTTCGCTGATATTCTGGTAATTTTCAAGCTTTACGATATCTTCCAGTTGAAGCTCCATCAGCTCGTTAAGGGAATACCCGGTTAGACCAGACAGCGCATTGTTTACCAGAACTGCTTTACTGCCAGTATGCAGAAAAATCCCATCCGTGGTGGCATTATAAAAATGACTTAG
>JBEPXQ010000126.1:0-5659 GCA_041641835.1 Bacteroidales bacterium | reverse complement strand
AGCAGGGCATAAAGGATTATCTTAAATATTGCCAGCAGCGCGATCCGCAAACCAACCGACCCTATACCAGCAGATATATTGGTTCGATGGTGGCAGATTTCCACAGAAATATGATCAAAGGCGGTATGTTTATCTACCCTGCCACTGCCAAAAATCCCCAGGGAAAGCTACGACTGCTTTACGAATGCAAGCCCATTGCCTACCTGGCCGAATGTGCAGGTGGGATGGCTACAGACGGAAAGGTGAGGATACTTGAAAAACAACCCCACTCCCTGCACCAGCGTTCACCAATTTTGGTGGGGTCAGAAAATATGGTGAAAATGCTTATGGAAATGATGAAAAATCATGGGTCTGAAGATTAGCATGTAAAGGTGCTTGTCGTCATAGGGCCATGTGATGATTTTCATTCAGCTAAAACACCGCTTTATAATCCCTCAAACCCTTCAGTGGTTTATTTGTTACCTCTTCATAACAAAACTTCAATAAATAATATGATTACAAAATCATCTGTTATTGCATTTTTTATGTTGATGTTTTTTGCATCAGCATGCAATGAAGAAATTAAGCAGGAGCAAAATATGCAGGAACCCGGTCAGGAAAAAACATTAAAAGTAGCTGTTTTAACCGGAGAGGGGTTTCAGGATCAGGAGGTTTACATGCCCCTGGGATACCTGGCAAACCGTGGTGTTGAAACTGTAACTGTAGGTGAATCCACAGGAAGTGTAAAAGCATACAATAACAGCTTTAGTGTGATGATTGAAAAAACGGTGGATGAGGTTTCAGTGGACGAATTTGATGCCCTGCTCATCCCGGGAGGAAAGGCGCCTTCATCCCTGCGTGAGAATGAAAAGATCATTGCTTTTGCCAAAAAGTTTCTGGAAAGCGGAAAGCCGGTTGCGGCCATCTGCCATGGCCCGCAAATACTGATCACCGCTGGCGTGATGGAAGGGCGTCAGGCAACGGCCTACAAGACCGTGCGCGAAGAAATGACGCAGGCCGGTGCCAGTTTCCGGGACTCCGCACTGGTAGTTGATGACAATCTCATTACTTCCAGAAACCCCGGCGATCTGCCAAAATTCGCACATGAATTATATGAGAGGATAAAATAGCTGATAGCCGCACCTGCAATAAAATGGGTGTTGATGGTTTCCTGCATGACATTATTTGAAACCGATTTTTTATCTTTGCATTTCTTTGCCTGCATAGGCTTTTTCATCGTGGATGAGGATGTCTTTTACAGTGAATTACTTTTGTTTTCAAATTAATCAACGACTAACCTTGCATACGGAAACCATCACCTATAAATATAATACCGATCAACGGATAGCTGCACTGGCTGAAAATCTGGAGATAACGAAAGAAGGACGCTACCGTTTGGCAGGACTGGCTGGTTCCTCCTCTTCTTTCATTGCAGCAGCAACTTATAAAAAGCTACCCTGGATTCATCTATTTATCCTCCCGGAAAGGGAATCCGCGGCCTATTTTCTGAATGATCTGGAAAACATACTGGATGATAAGGATAAACCATATCATAAAAAACAGGTTCTGTTTTTTCCAACTTCATATAAACGACCGTATGAACTGGAAAAAACCGACAGCACAAATTTGCTCTCGCGTACCGAAGTGCTAAAAAGGATCAGCTCCAGGGGTAAAAAAACACTGCTGGTTACATACCCGGAAGCACTCACTGAAAAAGTTGTAAAGCGTAGCTTCATTAAGAAAAATACCTTCCGACTGCAGACAGGTGAGCAGGTTTCCATTGATTTTATCAATGACCTCTTGCATGAATATGGCTTTTACCAAACAGACTTTGTGCTGGAACCGGGACAGTTTTCAGTAAGGGGTGGAATAATTGACGTTTTTTCCTTTACCAATGACCAGCCCTACAGAATTGAATTTTTTGGTGATGAAGTGGAGAGTATCCGTTCATTCAACCCCGAGGACCAGTTGTCGCTTGACCGGTTGAACCATATAACCATAGTGCCTAATGTGCAGGACCGTGGTAATGTTGTGGAACGTCAGACTTTCCTGGACTACCTTCCGGAAAACACTGTGGTATGGCTGGAAAATATAAGCATGACCCTTGATCTTATCCGCAGTGAAAGGGAAAAGGCGCAGCAAACCTTTGACAAGCTGGAAGAGACAACAGAGCAAACGCTGGCACCGGAAAAGATATTCACAGATGCCGAAGAATTCAAAAATCAGCTCCAACCTTTTCATCTCATTGAATTTGGAAAGCAGCAGCAACTGGAACAGGCTGAACTAATTAATTTTAATCACGTGCCGCAGCCTTCCTTCAACAAAACATTTGACTTGTTGCTGGAAACACTGGAGAAGAATACTGCTGAAGGCTACGTCAATTACATCCTCACAGATAATCCGAAACAGATTGAACGCATTCAGACTATCCTGGAGGATGTACAGGCCCAACGCGGAGAGGAAGGCCTGGGTAATTTTAGCCCGCTTATGATTGCTGTTCATGAGGGTTTTGTGGATCATGACAAGAAAATTGCCTGTTATACTGATCATCAGATATTCGACCGCTACCATAAATTCAGGCTTAAAACCGGATACAAAAATAAAGAATCCATCACCCTGAAGGAGCTCTATAACCTGGAGCCGGGTGATTATGTTACTCATATTGATCATGGCGTGGGGAAGTTTGACGGGCTGCAGAAGATCAACAACAACGGTAGAGAACAGGAGGCTGTGAGGTTGCTGTATAAAAACGGCGACCTGTTGTATTTGAGTATTCACAGCCTGCATCGGATTGCCAAATATGTAGGGAAGGAAGGAAAGGCACCCAAAGTTGATAAACTGGGATCAAATGCCTGGAAAAACCTGAAGAACCGTACCAAAAAGAAAGTTAAGGATATAGCAGCAGATCTGATCCGCCTGTACGCCAAAAGGAAGGCTACTGAAGGTCATACTTATCCCCCGGATAACTATCTGCAGCATGAGCTGGAAGCTTCATTTATCTATGAAGATACACCTGACCAGCTAACCGCCACCCAGGCCGTGAAGCAGGATATGGAAGCCGGTTTTCCCATGGATCGCCTCGTGTGTGGTGATGTGGGCTTTGGTAAAACAGAGGTGGCCATTCGCGCAGCATTTAAGGCCGTGGCCGACAGCAAGCAGGTGGCTGTGCTTGTGCCTACCACCATCCTTGCCATGCAGCATTATCAGTCGTTTCGCGACCGGCTCTCGGATTTTCCCGTGAAGATTGATTACCTGAACCGCTTTAAAAGTACAAAGCAGCAGAAAGATTCTTTGAAAGCCTTGCAGGAAGGCTCACTGGATATCCTGATAGGTACGCACCGCATTGTATCAAAAGATGTAGAATTTAAAAACCTGGGATTACTGGTTATTGATGAAGAGCAAAAATTCGGAGTGAGCGTTAAGGAAAAACTGCGGCAAATGCGGGCCAATGTGGACACGCTTACACTCACTGCCACACCTATCCCAAGAACATTGCAGTTTTCATTAATGGGAGCGCGTGATTTGTCTATCATAAATACGCCACCACCAAACCGTTATCCGGTGCAGACAGAGCTTCATGCTTTTAATGAAGACCTGATAAAAGAAGCCATAGAATACGAGATTAATCGTGGCGGACAGATATTCTTTTTACACAATCGGGTGCAAAATATCAATGAAGTAGCAGTTCTGATCGAAAAACTCGTGCCCAGAGCACGAATTGCTGTCGGTCATGGGCAGATGGAAGGAAAAAAGCTGGAAAAAACCATGCTTGGTTTTATCCAGGGGAAATATGATGTGCTTGTAGCTACTACCATTATTGAATCAGGGCTGGATATCCCCAATGCCAATACAATCATTATTAATGAGGCTCACCACTACGGTCTAAGTGATTTGCACCAGCTGCGAGGCCGTGTGGGCCGCTCAAATAAAAAGGCCTTTTGTTATTTGCTGGCTCCTCCGCTTTCAGCACTCACGGCTGATGCACGTAAACGGCTGAAAGCCCTGGAAGAATTCTCAACCCTGGGCAGTGGGTTTAATATCGCCATGCGAGATCTGGATATCCGTGGGGCAGGAAATATCCTTGGTGCTGAGCAAAGCGGGTTTATTTCTGAAATGGGCTACGAAATGTATCAAAAGATCATTAATGAGGCTATGCAGGAGCTGAAATCCGATGAATTTAAGGATGTTTTTAAGGAGGAGCAGGAAAAGCGTAACAGGGATGATGGTTATGTTAATGATTGTAGCATTGAGAGTGATCTGCACCTGCTGATACCTGACACTTACGTGAGTAGTTCAGCGGAAAGACTGAGCCTGTACAAGCGACTGGATGAGATAGAGCTGGAAAATGAGCTGGATGGCTTTCGCCAGGAAATGATCGACCGCTTTGGTCCGATGCCGGATGCAGTGGAAGAACTGATAAGGACTAAGAAGCTGCGGAAGCTTGCCGGCAGGATCGGTTTCGAGAAAATTATTCTGAAAGGAGAAAAGCTGCTGGGGCATTTTATCAGCGATCAGGACTCGCCATACTATCAATCGCCTCAATTTATGAGCGTGATAAAATATGCACAAAACCATCCTAAAAAGTGCCGCCTGAAAGAGAAAAAAGATAAGCTTACCATCCTGGTAAGCCCTGTGAAATCCATTGATGATGCATTAAAGGTTTTGAAACCCATGCTCGTGCAATGAGGGAAATTTTCAGAACCTTTGCTATGCTGATCCCGCATCCTTATGCAGGCAGATAAGGCTTCCCATTTTAGCATTCACCCGCCTGGCTATTGCTTCACACTTAACCATCAGTAAAAAGAACAAAGCTTTATGATCTGTGTCAATAAGGCTTTCAAGATTGCCCTGTCCTTTTGATATAATCACTTCGGCTTCATTAAATTCTTTGGTGAACTCAGGTGTGCAGCTTTCAAGATCAGTGCCTGGTCCATCATAACCATTGTCTATTACTCTTGCCAGTTTATTCATGCCAACCTGTAGTGCATCATCCATAATGATATCATTGATGATGGGAGCTCCACGAACCACGTATGTGATCTCTATTTCAGGATTTGCCTTTAAAATCTCCTCGATAAGAAGCTTGTCAAAAATGATTTCACCACAATTATCACCAAGATACATCAATTTAGCTGACTTCATTATTTTATTCCGCAGCACTCTATGATGATCAATATAAAGGGTGCGGGACCGTTTCCTGTCAATCTCCCGCATTATAAGGGTTTCATCAATATCATGGCGGCCTCCGAAATCAATAATATTACCGGTGATGGCCAGTTTCACTGCTGCCCGGAAAGGATTTGATGATATGGCGATGTTTTCGCGCATCAAAATCTCCTTTTCCATCATCTTCTCATTGTAATAAAGCCGGATATCTTTGTAAGGATCTTTTGCATTAGTGTGATTCTTAATGATATTCCATATCCTGCCTGTATAGTAAGGAGTGCTTTTATCAAGGTCATTACCATCAAAAACCTTCATCGCTTCGGATATGATATCTTTCTGTTTTTCTTCATCAATTTCCATAACCGTTGAAATCCGAAGAGCTTGTTTAAGAATGCAGGGGATACAGTGAATGTCTGTTTTCATAGAGTATATAGTTATACGGACATCAAATTTAGGCAAAATCCCACTAAAAATCACGTTTTTAACACAATCTTTATTTGCAGGTATGATCTTT
>JBEPXQ010000125.1:2066-5660 GCA_041641835.1 Bacteroidales bacterium | reverse complement strand
CATGGATGACATAGCTGAACGCGGATTTGCAGCTCACTGGAAATATAAGGGTGATGGTTCGGTTGCTGATCTGGGCCTTGATGACTGGCTTGCCAGAATAAGGGAGTGGCTGCAAAAACCCGATTCCAACGCCCTGGATTTTCTCGATGATTTTAAACTAAACCTGTTTTCAGATGAAATCTATGTTTTTACTCCAAAAGGCGATATAAAAACATTGCCTGCCGGTTGCTCCACCCTGGATTTCGCCTATACCATACACTCTCAGGTGGGCAACTCGGCTATCGGGGCCAAGGTAAATTACCGCCTGGAACCCCTTAACAAAACACTTTCAAGTGGCGATCAGGTGGAGATCATCACTTCAAAAAAACAAAAGCCAAAAGAAGAGTGGTACAGCTGGGTGACCACAGCCAGGGCGAAAACACAAATTAAGCTGGCCATTAAGGAAAACAGGAAAAAATACCTGGAAACCGGCAGAAGATCGCTGCGGAAATACTTCAGACAACTAAAAATCGAGTTTAATGATGCCAACATTAAAGCACTGATGAACTTTGTGCAGGAGCAGTCGGAAGTGGACTTCTTCTACAAAATCGCCATTAATGAGATTGACCAGGATAAGGTGAAAGCCTTCTCCATGTCATATAAAAAAGGCAACTGGCTGCGGCTAATCAAAAAACAGTTTAGCAGGAAAAGCAAAACTGTATCGGGGTCTCTTTATGATGAGATCAGGAATAAGCTGGAATCAAAGCCTGAGCAGCTTTTGCTGGGCCAGGATATTGGAAAAATGAATTATGTGCTGGCCGATTGCTGCAACCCCATCCCCGGGGATGATGTAATAGGATTTATCAAGCCCAGCAAGGGCCTGGAAGTGCATCGCACCAATTGCCCCAGGGCGATCGAACGTATGTCAACTTTTGGGAAAACCGCAGTAAAAGCAAAATGGCAGGAAACCCCCACTGTGGAGTTTCTTACCGGTATTAAAATTAATGGAATTGATAAGGTTGGACTGGTAAACGACATCATTAAGATTATTTCTGAAGAACTTAATGTGAATATCCGCTCACTGGAGATTAAAAGCCATGACGGATTATCCGAAGGCGTTATTATGCTGTACCTTTCAAATACTGATCACCTGAAAAACCTTATCAATAAACTGGAAAAAGTTGACGGTGTTCAGAAAGTCCAGCGGATCAAAAAAGACAGTGTGTAAATAAGAAGTTGAAGAAATAATGCTGAAAGGCTTGCAAACATTAGTCCTATAAATTTTGTAGTCTTATTTAGATTGAATAAAAATTTTTAGTACTTTTACACAAAAATTTCAATACAATGAAGGACCCGCAATCAAAAGAAACATTTGACACTGTCAGGCAGATATTTACGTCATATCTCGAGAAAAACGGCTATCGAAAAACGCCAGAACGGTTCTCCATACTCAAGGAAATATATTCATCCGAAGGGCATTTTGATATCGAAACCCTTTACATCAGGATGAAAAATAATAAATACAGAGTCAGCCGGGCAACCTTGTATAACACCATTGAACTGCTGCTTGACTGCAATCTGGTAACAAAGCACCAGTTTGGCAACAGCTCGGCACAGTTCGAGAAATCCTACAAATTCAAGCAGCACGACCATGTTATCTGCGTGGATTGTGGGAAAGTTATAGAGTTTTGCGACCCCAGAGTACAGGAGATAAAAGCCTCCATTGAAAAAATCATGGATGTGAAAATTACTCATCATGCCCTTACCTTTTACGCCAATTGCAAAGAGAAGTGTGATGAAAAAGACAAGAAATCTAAAGCCTTTACAGTCTGATTAACTGACATTTGAAATCCCGTTGATAATATCTGTGGGATTTTTTTCTGCTTTCCCTGCTTTTTAGATTAAATTTGTATGCCTTTATTTTTTGATGGCCACAGCAACTTTCGCGTAACAATAAGGAGGTTCTGCTGCCACTGATCATGCCTATGCTGTCGTATGCCGGCCCCTGCCAACAGGTGCTTCAGGCAATCTGGCAGCCTGTTGTGATGCAGTAAATTCTGGCATAACTGAGTTTGAAAACATAAAAAGATTAGTATAATGCAAGTAGATGTACTACTGGGATTACAATGGGGTGATGAGGGAAAAGGAAAAATTGTTGATGTATTCACACCTCATTACGATGTTATAGCACGCTTCCAGGGCGGCCCCAATGCCGGACACACGCTGGAATTTCAGGGAACCAAACATGTTTTACACCACATACCTTCCGGGATTTTCAGAAAGAACACCATCAACCTCATCGGCAACGGTGTAATCCTCGATCCGATGACTTTTATTTCTGAAATTGACGGCCTTCAGAAAAAGAAAATCGACACCCACGAGAACCTGTATATTTCCAATAAGGCACACCTGATCCTGCCCACGCACCGCCTGCTTGACCTGGCACAAGAACGTCAGAAAGGAAAGCAGAAAATCGGATCAACACTAAAGGGGATTGGCCCAACTTATACGGATAAGGTAGCCAGACAAGGCCTGAGAGTAGGCGACATCACTCGTGATGATTTTACCGGGCGATATAACCAGATCAGAGAAAGACACCTTAACCAGCTTTCATCCCTCTACAATATGGATTCTTCAACCGAATCCATCGATAAGGTTTCTTTTGAGCAATACGAGCAAAAGTGGATGAATGCCATCGAGCGCATCCGCAAAATGAAACTTGTTGACAGTGAAAACTTCATCAACAACCAGCTTAAAGCCGGCAAAAAGGTACTTGCTGAAGGTGCCCAGGGCACTTTGCTGGATATCGACTTTGGCTCCTACCCTTTTGTGACCTCATCCAATACCATCACAGCAGGGGTTTGTTCGGGCCTGGGGGTTGCACCCTCAAAGATCAACCGTGTTTTTGGCGTTTTCAAAGCTTATTGCACCAGGGTTGGCAGTGGACCATTCCCCACCGAACTTCATGACGACTGTGGACAAAAACTCCGCGATCAGGGCCACGAATACGGATCAACCACCGGCAGACCCAGAAGATGCGGATGGCTCGACCTGCCCGCACTAAAATATGCCATTATGCTAAATGGTGTAACCGATCTGGTGATGACTAAAGCAGATGTATTCCAGGGATTCGAGCTGCTGAGGGTTTGTAAACAATACAAACTGGGTGAACAAAATACCGCCTTCAGCACTCTTACACTTGAAAGAGATGATCTGAAGTGTGAACTTGAGGAATTTGAAGGATGGAATAATGACATTTCAGATATCGAAAATATAGATAAACTGCCTGATAATATGAGGCAGTATATCAGGTATATCGAAAATGAAACTGAAACGGATGTTAGCGTTATTTCAACCAGCGCTGATCGTACAGGCATCATTTTCAAAAACAAGGAAATGTTTAACCAAAAACAGTAATATTATGAGATCCCTATGGCTAATTGCACTGATGTTTTTACCTGCGCTGATATTTGCACAGGACACTCTAAACACGAGCGAAGTGCCAAAACAGGTACTAACCAGCTTCGAACGCAGAAACCGCAATGTGGAGGATGCAGTATGGCTCAAAGAGGATGATAAATTTGTGGTAACTTACCAGAACCGTTATAATAAGCG
>JBEPXQ010000125.1:0-2056 GCA_041641835.1 Bacteroidales bacterium | reverse complement strand
ATGCTCGACTATATCGATGAGAATTATGGAATGTACGAGCCTTATGAAGCTTATTATATTGAAGAAGACCGGCGTAACCGCTACTACAGCATTTATATGGAGCACCGGAAAGCGGAAGAGCCTCCCAAAACTGAAATCCAGTTTGATCAGTCTGGCAGATATTTAACCATCTACAACCTTTACATTCCTGATGATGAGGATGATGAAGAAGAGATGCTGGATGAGGATTTTGCCGAGGAAGTGGATGAAGAGTCATCAGAACTGGCCACTCAGGTAGATGAAAGGGAAGTAAGGAAGAAAGAGTTACCTTCGGGAATTATTGAATATATCGAAGAAATGTACCCCTATCCGTACCGCTTGAAAAGCGCAAAACTGGAAAACTCCCCTGATGGCCCGGTTTATCAGGTAATAATGAAGATCCAGGGCAAGGATTTCCATCATGAAATAATCTTCGATTACAGAGGAGTAATGCTTTCTGATGAAAAAGTATATGAAGTAGATTAATTTGGTTAGAAGTATTTTTCACGGAATTTCTTCAGCCAGTAATCCACATCTTCCGACGGCCGCAATATAAGGACAGCCAGTCCGTATGTTGCGGCTGTCAGCGTACTGCGCACAATTATATCCAATATATAATTTTCCATTTCGGGAAAGAACCAACCCACGGCAAAAGCCGCCAGTCCTGAAATGCCTGTATATAAAACTTTAGGATTATAAGGCTGTATCCGCCATTTTAGATATATAAAAACTATTCTGCTAACATTAAATAGCACCTTGGAAACCAGCGTAGCCAGTGCAGCTCCCGCTATGCCAAACATGGGTATGAATATCAGGTTGCTGATAAGCACTATCACCACCAGTCCAATGAGCAGATATGCATTCCAGCGGTATGAAGGCGAAGTATTGATCACAGTACCTGCCGAGCCTGTCATCAGATCCACCAAAAAAGCAACGGCAATGAGTACAATCACAGGGCCTCCTTCACGGTAATCATCGCCCAGGAATTCAAGAATGTTCTCAAGATTCACCACCAGACCAATCACCAGGATCAGCCCTATCAGTATCTGGTTAATGGCTGTTTTGCGGTAAATGGAATGGATTTCGTCCAGTTCATTTTTCTTCCATGATTCAGCTATAAACACCGAGGAAATGCGATTAAGCGCCTTGGCAGGCTTCTGCACCAATGAGCCGAAGAAAAAAGCTATGGTATAAACACCCGTAGCTCCCATATCTTCAGTAATTCCAAGTACCATGATCTTATCAATCTGAAGGATCAGGATGCCTGAAGCACCTGCCAGAATTCCGAAAAGAGCCACATCAATGATCTCTTTCCACATCTTTTTTGAGATATGGCTGAAATTGGGAAAGATGTGAAGCTTTTTCTGAATGATGAGATGGCTGAGCACCCCGAGAAAAGGAATCGCCGCCGCGGCAATATAGCCATATACAAAGCCAGAGAAATGATATACCTCGAAATAGAAAAGTAAAATGGCTATAAGTACAAAAATACGCTTAATGATCTCCTGGTAGAAAGTCCCTTTTACAGGATTGAAAAGCACTTTCACATAATTATCGAGCAAGACAAATGCCATGCTGAAAAATACAAGCGGAATGATCAGATTGTAATACCGGGCAAACAGCAGGGATTCTCCCGAGCCTTTCGCAATAATAAAATCCTTAAAAATGAAAAACAGCGATGCCATAACCAGGAACCCACCTGAGGAGATCAGCACAGGAATCATCATAAAACCATGATGCCTGTCTTTTTCACTTCGGAAATAAGGAAAAAGGCGGGTGATAACCTGCCCCATTCCCAGGTTGCCAAAGGTGCTGATAAGAGTGGAATAGGCTATCAACGTGCTAATCAAGCCAATCTGCTCGGTGGTAAGCAATTTCGGATATAATATCCCGCTGATTACAAACCCCAGCCCCACGCCCACATATATATACAGGCTTCCTTTTACTGATTGTTTAAAGATTTCTCCCACGTCGATAGTTTTGGCAAAGATAAAAACAGAGGCAATCCAAAACTATTGTGCTATAAATTTTAATCGGC
>JBEPXQ010000124.1:0-5702 GCA_041641835.1 Bacteroidales bacterium | reverse complement strand
GCACATACATGCATGGTGTCGGCACCAAGATCAACCATAGGCAGTGGGTTAACCATTACATGAACAGAGTCCACGTTCAGGCAACCGTTACCATCAGTAACTGTAACCATATAGGTAGTGCTGGTGGTTGGAGCAACATTAATGTTAGAAGTAGTGGCTCCATTGCTCCAGAGCAGAGTAATAGCACCGGGAACATATGTGTGAGTACCAAGATCAGCAGTATGATCCTGTGGCATCACATACCACTCGGAAGAAACGCTGTCGATACCAGCAGAAGCATCCCAGTTACCATAGTTTGGACCTGCATTAGGTTTGCGGATCAGGGTATGCTCTTTGGTGCCATTGGTCACACCTGCAACATCCCATCCGCTGCCCGGGTCAACCAGGTCGTAACGGCCAATCTGATCAATGATCAGGGTATCACCGTTTGGCAGGAATTTCACCAGCGCACGTACATCATCACCATTGAAGTTGGCCATGTAGGCTTTGTCGCCATAAGCATGTACTTCATCAGCAACAGCAATAATAGCCGGATCAGCAGCATCAGAAGCTACAACGAAAGTCTGTCCGTCATTAAGTATAGTCCCTGTTGGGAAGTTATACTCACCACTCCAGGCGTTGCCATTATAATTGGTTAGTACCGCATAATCATCCAGGTTAACCGCTTCACCGGTTCCGTTATAAAACTCGATGGCTTTGTTGTTGCCGCTTCCTTCAATATATTCACTGAAGAAAATGTCATTATACTGAACTTCCAGCATAGCTGAATCGCCCATGCAGATAGCCTGATCGGCACCGGCATCTACCATTGGCAGCGGGTTAACCGTAACTGCAACTTCAGCAGTGTTGGTGCAACCGTTAGCATCTGTATAAGTGTAAGCCAGCATATGTGTTCCAACACCAGCTGCAGAAGGATTGAATGTATTTGCAGCAACTCCGTTACCGGAATAGATGCCACCAGCAGGAGCACCAATCAGGGTGTCCACTGCATCACCTTCGCAATAGGAAGGACCGTTATTGGTGATAACATTCACTACTGGTAACGGATTCACAGTTACATTAACGGAGTCAACACCAGTGAAGTAACCGATTCCGGTAACTTTCACATAGTATTTACCTGTTGAGTCAACTGTGTACATCTGTCCAGTACCGATAGATGTATTCATATCACCATAATACCATTCATAAGTCCAGTCGGCGTTAAAGCCTGCATCCAGGTTAAAGCTGCCATCAGCACAAATAGTAGTGTCCGGGCCGAGGTCCACCATCAGGTCGGTACCAAAGGCCACATCGTCGATAGCTACATCACCATAATAATCTTCTCCGCGAATAACTCTAAAGCGAATACTGTCAGCATTGGCATAGCCTGTCAGGTCAATAGTCCTCTTCATCCATGGGTCTGAGCTGCTGGTTTGCTGCTCACCTACTATAAGGTCAACTTCATTCATCCACATACCACCTACAGCAACATCAACTGCGAAAGTGTCGATATCAGCCCCATACATGTGGTACCAGTAATTCATCTTTGGATTAGCAAGTGTTGCGAAATCAACAGGAGGTGTAATCATCATTGCCACATCTCCTGAGTCAGCAGGGCTGGAGGCTTCTGAGAATGCATAATAACCTGAGCCTGTAGTGTGGTCACTATTAGGACCTGTTGAAGACGAAACTGTAGAACCGGAAGTAATTTCCCAGATAAAATCCCCGTCATTGCTGGCGCTTTCCCATCCAAACGGGGCATTGCCATTATGGTCAAATGTTTCTACATAGGGGAACGTATCAATGGTAGGATCGGCAATAGTACCATAAAGTGGTGTATTATGGGTAGTACTGTTTGCAGTAACATCCAGGCTGGCTACTTTAGCTCCTAATGTTGAACCCATGAAGTCAATTTCAAAAGACAGGCTTTCACCTGTAGCAAGCCCTTTTGGATATGTATTTGTGTCTGCTATATTAAAGTTTGCTGCATCAGCTCCTGAAATTACAGCATCAGACACTGAAAGTGTTCCTACTCCCTCGTTTGTGATAGTTACTACCTGAGAGTTAGTATCGGGAGCATAAAACCGAACTCTGCCCATTTCAAGAGTATCAGGGTCAATTGCATATACAGGGCCAGCTGGAGGTGTTTCCAGTACAATATTGTCAATGTACATGTCTTCATAAGTATCAGTAGAGGTATGACGGAATGCAATGTATTTGCCGGTTCCTGTGTATCCTGATAATAGTGTGTAATATGAATCCCAAACATTATCGTCGGCAAATATCAGTGTGTCCACACCAACAAAGGTTGCCGGATCGGTAGGATCGCTTAGTACACCTACAATAATGGAATCATCAGGTGACTCACTGTAAAGATCATATTTTAACCAGGCATTATTCAACTGGCCATAATATGCGGGCATTATAGCAAACAGGTATTCTCCATTACCGGCACCGTCATTGTCCATGTGCAGAGAGTTGGGGGAGGAAACATATTCAGCGTCATCAGTATCGACATACTGATCTGTCGGGTCCTCAACTAATGAAGAATAGCCCTTAGGCAATGCAGGGTCTGTTACACCGTCAAAATTCTCAGCATATGGGAAGGAGTAATTTTCGACAGCTTTAACCATAGTGTCATTAGACATTTGCTGGTCTGTAGTAAGTGCAGTGGTTGCTACTATATTATAAGTGCCTGTTGCAGACATATCAGCAGTAGCTGTGAAAGTATATATTGCAGATTCAGTAAAATTTAATGGACCGGCAACTGTTTCAGTTGAGTATGTAGCACCACCATCAACAGAAAATTTAACAGGTATGTTACTTTGTGGATTTAATCCGTTATTTGTAATCTGTATTGTAACCGGCATATTATTGGGTAAGGCTATTCCTGAAACAGGCTGATATATACTGGTTACACCAACATCATTGCTTGGAATGCTGATTAGTTCAACATTATCAATATACATATCTTCATAGCTATCGGTTGATGTGTGCTTAAAGGCAATATATTCATCAGAACCGGTATAATCAGTAAAGTAAGCTTTTAAGTCATAATAGTAGGTGTTATCATTTGGGAAAATAATAGTGTCAACACCTGTAAAAGTTGTGGCATCTGACGGGTTTGAGAGAACCCCTATAATGAGTGAGTCACTGTCTGTTTCTGTATAGATGTCAAACTCCATTGCAAGATTGCTGTAACTACCTTTATAAGCAGGCAAAACTGCCAGTAGGTCCTGTCCGCTAATACCACCTGAATTATACATATTCAGTGTATTCGGAGCAGAAACACCACGATAATCATCTGTTTCTACATAAGCTGATGAGTATTCTGCAATTGCAGACCATCCGTCTGGTAATGCAGGGGTCATAACATGGTCAAAATTTTCCAGGTAAGGTAAAACATGGTTAGAAACGATTGTTTTAGCCGTATCATTCATGTTTTGCTGATCTGTAGCAAGGCCCGTTGTTACTATAAACTCGTAGTCACCACCAGCTGTTAAGTCAGCTAAACCAGTGAAGGTATAAGTCAAAGTATCATTGGGATTCAATGTAGCTGTTATATTTTCAGTAGTGTATGTTGCTCCGCTATCAATAGAAAAGCTAACCGGAAAATTACTCTGTGCGAGAAGGCCGTGGTTTTTTATCTGTACAGTAACTGCGGTAGGCGTGGTCTGGCCTATAACTGTTACAGGAGCATCAACAGAGATGATTCCTAAATCATTGTCGTAAACTGAAACCAGTGAAACATCATCAATGTAGATATCAGTATAGGTGTCGGAGCAGTTGTGCTTAAAAGCAATGAAATCTCCGGTTCCTGTATATCCAAACAGGTCAATACTGAAATTCTGCCAGGTGTTCGCTGCAGCAAAGTTAGCTGTATCAATAGCTGTAAATGTAGAGCCATCTGTTGGGTCACTCACTACACCTATTATAAGCTCTTCGTTTAGTTCTTCGTTAAATGCAGCAAAATTTAATCGGTTATTACTTATACTACCGAAATGTTGTGGAAGGGTGATAATCAAATCTTCGCCCGCATCGGCACCGCTGTTGTACATGTCAAGTGCCATAGGTGCTGAGAAAGATTCATAATCATCAGAATCAATGTATCCGGCCGAAGTTGTGTTGATCACATTCCATCCAACCGGCAAGTTAGGCTCAATAAGATTGTCGAAATTGTGGCTAAAAGGAATCGCCTCATTAATGATCGAGGCTGTAATGGTATCGTTGCCATTAAATGTATCACCTGTATTGCTTACTACAGCAGTTATTGTGTGCATGCCAGGGGTGCTCAGATCAGCAGTAGCTGTAAATGTATAGGCATAAGTTGCTCCCGCAGCTAAGGAAGGGGTAACGGTTTCTGATACAAAAGACCCACCATCGATGGAATAAGAAACGTTATAATTGCTTTGTGGATTGAATCCGTTATTATAAATTTCCAGTTCAACTGACATAGCATTTGTCAGTTCTAAGCCAACAGGTGCGGGTGAAATAATTGCATTTGCAGCCAGGTCGTTTTGAGATGCTATATAATACTGGAAATCGTCAATCCCAATTTCAAAGGCTGTAGGTCCATGGACAAAAGCAAAATACTGTGCCGAACCAATTAAAGTGGTATTAGCTAAAGAAACAGTAATTTCATACCACTGGTCAGCAGCACTAAATGTGATAGTGTCCAGTATGGTTAATGAAGCTGTGTTAGCTGGATTAGTCATTACACCAACATACAGCTCATTACTAACATCTTCACCCATTGCCTGGAATTTGATTTGCTTATCACCATTTCCAAGTCCAGCTAAAATAGGAGTAACAAGAATAGAAGTGTCCGGGTCGCTAATATCTCCATCATTCATTTCCACAGCTCTGCTTCCGCTGTAGGGTGTACCCATATCCAGTGAAGAGACAATGTCTATGTCATCAGCACCCGGGCCTACACCCTGCCATCCATTCTCAGAAGTGAAACCAGATGTTATAGTGAAGGTTTCAAAATCTTCAAAGTAGGGTGCATTGACTGTGGTTTGAGCACTGCCCGAATATCCCATAATTAATAAAAGGCCCAGCATCATGCTAAGCTTTTTCCAAAAGTTGATTTTTACCATATGTACTTTTATTTTAAATGTTTATAATTTTTAGGCCCAAAAGTACGAAAAAATATACATGTAAGGCTTACCAGATGTGGGTTTAGGAATTTTTAAGAGGATAGTAACAATATATGTTGCATAGAAATATGGGAGGAGCGAAAGAAATATTAATTAAACTAAAGCTTTTGGAGGCAAGCTATAATAAACTCGTATAAAAGCTATAACATACTTAGTTGCGATATATAATTAAAAATAGTATTTTTTATTGTTAAAATGATCTATTGTGCAGGATATCAATAAATAAATAGATTATTTCTATTCCTGGGTTAAAGTTAAGTTAAAAAAAAGGGTCGCCATACCGGCGACCCTTCATTCGGAGCAGAAATCACTTATTATTGAATAATAAGTTTTCTTGTTATAGTCATCTCGTCGTTAATAAGACGGATGTAGTAAACGCCTCTTGCCAGATGGTTAAGGTCATACTGTTTGCTGAATTTATCAGCATTGATGTATTCTCCCGCAATGTGCTGGCCGTTAACGTTCATGATCTCAAGATTGAATCCGGCATTTGGCCCGTCAATTTCCAGGGTAAATACGCCCTGTGTCGGGTTTGGATAGATGTTGATGCTCATATTGTCAAGC
>JBEPXQ010000123.1:0-5775 GCA_041641835.1 Bacteroidales bacterium | reverse complement strand
CTTTTGTCAAATACATAAGCTTCAGTCTTGATTTAGAATATCTTTTCCTAAAAACGGAGTGCAAAGATAAAACAATTTTACATTACCAGCCAAATCTTTTTAAAAAAAATTGTAGAGATTGTTTCCCGGTCACCCTGCTTAACCCGGCAAAGTAGTAACTGAGCCGGCAGATGCCGCAAAGATATTACTTTTTCTCAGGCAGATTGAATTCGTAATAGATAATTTTGCAGAAGACAATCCCGAAAGCAAGTGCATACCTGAAAATGCCCTGAATATAATTGATGCATGGTTTTATAGTGTCAGGTGCCGTATAATTGATTGATTGAAGAAACGTTAACACTAAATGGCAGCTATGGTTTAAAAAGTTTCATCAGTTTGGGGGTTTCCGGTGGGTTTTTTTTGTATTTTGCGCAGCGGATTTTTAACCCGTAAAACATTAATTTTCATGGCTCCGACTAAATATATTTTCGTACTTGGTGGTGTAACTTCATCATTGGGGAAAGGAATTATTTCTGCCTCTCTGGCAAAATTGCTTCAGGCAAGAGGATATTCTGTTACCATACAGAAGCTTGATCCTTACATCAATGTTGACCCTGGTACGCTTAACCCGTATGAGCACGGTGAATGCTATGTTACAGAGGACGGAGCTGAGACCGACCTTGACCTGGGGCATTATGAAAGATTTTTAAATACCCCAACTTCCCAGGCCAATAATATCACCACTGGCAGGATTTATCAGAATGTTATTCAAAAGGAGAGAAGAGGTGATTACCTGGGTGAAACAGTGCAGGTTATCCCGCATATTACTGATGAGATTAAAAAAAGCGTCAAGATACTGGGGAAAACAGGACGCTATGACTTTGTGATTACCGAGATTGGTGGCACTGTGGGTGACATCGAGTCATTACCTTACATAGAGGCCATTCGTCAGCTCCGCTGGGAAAAGCAGAACGACAGCCTGGTAATACATCTTACCCTTATACCTTATCTGGCTGCTGCAGGAGAATTGAAGACAAAGCCTACCCAGCATTCAGTGAAATCATTGCTGGAGCTTGGTGTGCAGCCTGATGTATTGGTATGCCGTACAGAGCATCCGCTTAATAAGGGCCTGAAGGATAAAATCGCCCTGTTTTGTAATGTGGACTCTTCCGAGGTTATTGAATCAATTGATACTTCCACCATATATAATGTGCCATTGTTGATGGCAGACGAAAAGCTGGATCAGGTGGTGTTGAAGAAACTTAAAGTAGAAGCACAGGCTGAAGCAGACCTCACCGGCTGGAAGGGCTTTCTTAACCGTCTTCAGAATCCGGAGGATGAGATAACTATTGGATTGGTGGGTAAATATGTAGAATTGAAGGATTCCTATAAATCCATCAATGAGGCTTTTACCCATGGGGGCGTGATGAACGACTGTAAGGTTAAGGTGAAAATGATCCATTCAGAAAGCATCAACGCCAATAATGCTGCAGAAAAGCTTGGTGGGCTGGACGGGCTGGTTGTTGCCCCTGGGTTTGGCCGGCGTGGTATAGAAGGAAAAATTGACGCGATACAATACGTAAGAGAAAATAAGATCCCTTTTCTGGGCATATGCCTTGGAATGCAGTGTGCTGTTATTGAATTCGGGCGAAATGTGCTGGGCCTGAAAGATGCTCATTCAACAGAAATGAATGAAGACACAGAGCATCCGGTGATTGATATCATGGCCTCACAAAAAGACGTGGCAGAAAAGGGTGGAACCATGCGTCTGGGCAAATATCCCTGTGAACTTGATAGGAAATCCAGGTCTTACCAGGCTTATGGCACGGCTAATATTGAAGAGCGTCACCGTCACAGGTTTGAATTTAAGAACAGCTACAGGGAACAATATTCCAAAGCAGGTATGAATCCGGCAGGTATTAATACTAAAGATAATCTGGTGGAAATAATGGAGGTGGAGGATCATCCGTGGTTTGTGGGCGTGCAGTTTCACCCCGAATATAAAAGTACAGTGGACAACCCTCACCCGCTGTTTATCGGATTGGTGAAGGCGGCCCGTGAATATAACCAAATGAAACCAGCAAAATAGATGAATTCTGATTCTGAAGCTTTTTAGATTTGATTATCTTTGTGCCCTTATTTTAGCTGCATGAGTAGTGTATTTATCAAGAAATGAAGAGGTTCCTTTCAGAAAAAAATATGAGACATGAATAAAAATACAGTCATAGGGTTGGTATTGATTTTTGGATTGATGGTTGCTTATTCAATTTGGTTTACACCAGATCCACCTGAACAACCAGCACAAACCACTGAGGATACAACGACAACCAGCCAAAAGAAAGAGATTACCCCCGACACAGTAGATGCTATTAAAGAAGATGAGCATGATGCCCCGGCAGAGGAAGTGGCAACTGCTGGTAATGTCCGGGATACTGCCAGGAATGATATGCCGGTAGAAGGTGGTACTTTTATGCATGCCGCCAGGGGAGAGAACAAATTTTACATAGTGGAAAATGAACTCTTCCGCCTGAAGATTGCAAAACAAGGTGGCAGGATCGCACAGGTTGAGCTAAAAAATTATGAAACATATGATAGCTTGCCGCTTTATCTGTTCACACCAGATTCTTCAGCTTTTTCATTCGATTTCTACAATGACAGGAACAGAGTAGTTTCCAGCGGGCAGTATTATTTTGAACCTGTATGGTATGGTAATCAGCAATCGGAAATAATGACCGTGGAAGGTGACGACAGCCTGGTGTTTGGCATGAGACTTTATGCTCATAACCCTGCTTCAGAAAACGCTGACAACGGCTATATTGAATTTCGCTACACCATTCAGGGCAATGATTATATGCTCGATATGGATGTGAACCTTCATGAGCTGGAGGAAAAAATGCGATCTATCTACGGCAATAACATTATCGACCTAAAATGGGCCGCTGATCTGCGTCAGCAGGAGAAAAGCCAGAAATCGGTGATGGGTGGTGGCTCCACCATTTTCTACCGCGATAATGTGGGTGATGTGGATGACCTGAAAGAGGGCGAAGACGACGAAGAGAGCATCGCCACTGGCGTGCAGTGGATTGGATTTAAACAAAGGTTCTTCAACAGCACGCTGTGGTCAAAGGATCAGTCTATAGAGAATGTGGAGCTGAAAACATTTTCAAAAGTGGAAGAACCTGAGCCGGGATCACATTACCTGAAGAGTATGGAAGCTGTTATGAGCATTCCTTATGAAACTGCTCAGGATCACACTGCCAGCCTCGCTTTTTACTTTGGCCCTAATGACTATCAGACCTTAAAAAAATATAAGCTGGAGATGCAGCGAATGATCCCATTGGGATGGGGATTTTTCCTGTTGCACTGGATAAACCGCTTCGCTGTTATTCCTGTATTCAATTACCTGGAAGGGTTTAACCTGAGCTATGGTATTATCATCCTGATACTTACTGTTCTTCTGAAGCTTTTGCTTTTCCCTATCGCATATAAAACTTATAAATCTTCCGCCAGAATGCGTGTGCTGAGGCCTGAGATAGAGGAGATAGGCAAGAAGTATCCGAAGAAAGAAGATGCCATGAAAAAGCAGCAGGCTACCATGGCCTTGTATAAAAAGGCCGGGGTAAACCCCATGGCCGGGTGTTTGCCTTTGCTGCTACAGATGCCAATATTAATTGCCATGTTCCGCTTTTTCCCGTCTTCCATTGAACTACGTGGAGAGAGCTTCCTTTGGGCAAATGATCTTTCAACATATGACAGTATCGCACATCTTCCTTTTGAGATACCGTTTTATGGCGACCACGTGAGTTTATTCACGCTGCTGATGGCCATTTCCACAGTGCTCTATACCTGGGTTAACCAACAAAACATGAATACGGGGCAGCAAATGCCTGGCATGAAAACCATGATGTATATGATGCCGGTAATGCTGCTTTTTATCTTCAACAGCTATGCCGCAGGATTGAGCTATTACTACTTCCTGGCGAATATTATCACTTTTATCCAGATGATTGCTATCCGCAGCTTTATTGATGAAGATGCCATCAGGGCCAAGATACAGGCTAACAAGAAAAAGCCGGTGAAAAAGTCGAAATTCCAACAGCGATTGGAGCAGGCTGCAAAGCAACAGCAGCAAGTGTCCAAATCTAAAAAACGCTGATAATAAAATAGAAATTCAAATCCTGATCTGTTTTTTGTTGCTCAAGACTGAAACCGGATCAGGATTTTTTTTAAGAATAATTGTAAATTTGAGTTTTTAAAATCTTTAGAAATGAGCATATCCAGCTTACATGCCATCAGCCCGGTGGATGGTCGATATTCGGGCAAAACCAGTAGTTTATCTCCCTATTTTTCAGAAGCAGCGCTTATACGTTATCGCGTAAAAGTGGAGGTGGAGTATTTTATAGCCCTTTGCGAAAACAATATCGGTAACCTTGGTGAGATTAATCACAGCCGCTTCAGCGACCTTCGAGAGCTGTACCAGCGATTTACTGATGCCGATGCTGAGAAAATTAAGAAAACCGAAGCTGTAACCAATCATGACGTGAAAGCGGTGGAGTATTTTTTAAAAGAACAGTTTGAAGAGATGGGCCTGTCGAAATACAGCGAATACATTCACTTCGGGCTTACCTCACAGGATATCAACAACACGGCTGTTCCCATGAGCCTGCAGGAGGCCTGGTATGATATCATTCAGCCCGCACTGGGTGAACTGATCGTGTTGCTCAACAATAAGGCATCTGACTGGAAAAATGTACCCATGCTTGCGCATACGCACGGGCAGCCGGCCTCGCCCACTAAGCTGGGTAAGGAAATTGACGTGTTTATTCACAGGTTGAAAAAGCAATATGACGAGCTGAAGAAAATTACTTTTTCGGGTAAGTTCGGAGGTGCTACCGGAAACTTCAATGCCCACCATGTGGCCTTTCCTGATACTGACTGGATAGCATTTGCCAACCACTTTATGAAGGAGAGGCTTGGACTGGAGCGTCAGCAGCTCACTACCCAGATTGAACACTATGATGATATGTCGGCCTTTTTTGCCGCTCTTCAGAGGGTAAATACCATCCTAATTGACTTTAGCCGCGACATCTGGACGTATATCTCCATGAATTATTTCAGACAAAGAATTAAGGCCGGAGAAGTAGGTTCGTCTGCCATGCCTCACAAGGTGAACCCCATCGATTTTGAGAATGCAGAGGGTAATCTGGGAATAGCAAATGCACTGCTGGTACACCTGGAGTTAAAGCTACCGGTTTCCCGCCTGCAGCGCGATCTTACTGATTCAACCGTCAGCAGGAATGTGGGTGTGCCACTGGCTCATATGCTCATCTCCATGAAATCGCTTCAGAAAGGAATAGAAAAGCTTATAGTGAATAATGATGCCATTGAAGCCGACCTGGAGAACAACTGGGCGGTTGTGGCTGAAGCAATACAGACCATTCTGAGGAGAGAAGGATTTCCAAAACCCTATGAAAAGCTGAAGGAACTCACCCGGACAAATGATAAAATAGATCAGAAAAAGATCCATGAGTTTGTCGATACGCTGGATGTGAAAAAAGAAGTGAAAAAGGAGTTGAAAAGGATTACTCCTTATAATTACACAGGCGTTTATTAGACATTCTGTCGTTATAATAAAAGATGCCCTGTTACGTATTGCCGTAGCAAGGCATTTTTTTATAACACTTTGCTTCCGCGATAGCTGTATGAAGTGGTTAAGATTTTAGCACGTCTGAAAAGTAAGTCAGAAAGGATTAACGCCACTACAGTTTCAGTAGTAATGGTGCTGCTTTTCAGGGG
>JBEPXQ010000122.1:5463-5875 GCA_041641835.1 Bacteroidales bacterium | reverse complement strand
AAAGCCCATAGCGACCATTTGCATGCATTTCCATTCGTTCAGCTATGGTGTCATTTATCAGATTATGACCGAAGTGAATCATACCATAGTTGTCAATGATACAGGAAGCTGAGTCGCGGTAAAAATAATCTGCCATCTTTTTCTGATATACTCCGTTTTGAAGACTGAATCTGTTCTGTGTGTAAAACAGCTCACCTTTGATGGTGGTGTCCCTGGTAATTACCACGCAATCCTGTGAGGCCTGGCTTGTTGGATTACCTGAAGGATCCAGGGTTTCTACCTTGTAGATCCAGTAATTACCAACTTGCATCGGGAAATAATCAGCTGCAGTTGGCTCGTTGTTGTTTTGATCATCGTTGTTTTCATCATCTTTTTCACAGGCTGCCAGAAGAATGACAGGCAAGAGGACAAA
>JBEPXQ010000122.1:0-5453 GCA_041641835.1 Bacteroidales bacterium | reverse complement strand
AAGGCTTTTAATTTTGGGATTAGTGAAAAGCGTAATGATGTCCAATAGGCAGTTCGGGTTGTTTTGGATTTATTAACGCCCAAAATGTGATAGTATTGTAAAAAAAGATTATAAGGTAGGAATTTATCTGAAGGAAACCGCAAGAATTAATCAAAAGCCAGTGCGAAAAGTGCCATTCCGGCTTTCGGTTGCGGCCTCCAGATTATAGATATACAGAGGCATTCAGAGACAGGACAGCGAGCACTCTCAATCAGTTACCGCGGCTTTCTCCACCTGTATTACTTCATATTCATTGCCGGCGTTATTATCGCTGCGATATATATAGGCAATTACATGGCAGTTGGTTTCATCCCAGGCGGCATCAAGTGTAAATGAATATTGGCGGAATGGCAAAAGGTCGGGCGAATCTTTTGGTCCGCTGAAATAACTTTCGCCCCATGGACCGTTCACGGCGCCGCGGAGCATATGCATATGCACGTAATCCGGGATCTCGGGTGTTGGCCCCAATTGCGGGTCATTATTCTTCTGTGCACTCACAATGCTGTCTTCTGTAATCACTACCGAAAGATTGTAATCCCCCTGCAGCATGGACAGAACTGTTCCTGATACTTCCACTTCCAGCTCGCGATTGGTGTTATTATATGTCGTGCTAAGCTCAAGCAGGGCAGGTGGGCTCAGATTGATGAGCGAGTCCACGTAAAAACTCCATTCCGATACATTTTTCTTGTAAGCGCCGTTAGCTGTTACTCTGCTAACCAGGCCCATTGGGTATGACTGCACGCTAAACTGGCTGTTGAGCGCATCTCCCATTGCGGTTGTGTAATCAGCATCAAACGGAGGTGATTGTGTTTGTGCGAAAAATCCCGCGTGTACGGATATTACAATCAGGTTTTCGCCATAGATATTTTTAAGATTGTGTACTTCCTCCGCTGCTCCGGGACAGTTTACACATAGATGGCCGGTGAATTCTTCCAGTAAGACATTCCTGGTGGTGTCTTTGGTTTGAAAAGTAATGTTTTCCTTGTAAGGTGGTTCCACCTTGTCGCAACTGCTAAGAATGAATGCTGTAGCAGCCAGGAGTGGTAAGATGTGAATTAGTTTTCTGATCATTTTTTCTAAAGTTTATTAAAAACTGCTTGTAATAGTTATTTTAAGGCCATTAGCTGCGGGTTCGGGGCGGCAAACACCACCCACGCAATTGATCCCCTCGCGCTGACGGCCGTAAGAAACTGCTATGCGGTTTGCTCCTTTGGTAAATCCGGTGGAAAGCTTGAAATAGTGTACATCACTAATTCCGGGGCTGGGATTCCGGTAATTGTACAGGTCCTTCACAGCGAAAAACCAATTTTTCACATTATACTCCAGTAATGCCATAGCCCAGTCGCCGGCAGAAAAATCATCCTCGTGCAGGTTTTCCTGGTTGGTGGCAAGGTGTTGCATCTCCAGCCGCAGCGATTGACGCGCAGCAAAGCTGTATAAAACATCAGCAACCAGCATGTCAGCATAAACCTTATCTGCACCTTGATCACCCTTGATCAAAGGATCATAGATGTATTTGGTGTACCCGAAGTTTACCTTCCATTTCCGGCTGAGCTTTTTATAGATCATAGTGGAAAAATCCTCAAAAAACAGGCGATCACCGGTTTGGAAGAAATCCGAAGTATAACCCAGTGTTCCGGGTTCTCCTACATAGGTGGTATCTGTTGGTGCTTCCCGTGCTATATCATGAATGCGGGAATAATCAAAGGTAATACGGGTTCCGTATTTGCCTCCCAGTTTTGATTTCCGTTTAAACATATAATAAAAGCTGGCCTGTATGCCCATCTCACCTGTGGGTTGTGTGGCATAGGGATATATGCTGGCCAGCTCATAAGTATGCTGAATACTCAATGGTGGCAGAAAGTTGATCTGTAGCGGTATGCCTGTGGCGTTGTAATCGGACTTGAAGCTCATATTATCAATGCGCTTGGCGGTAACAGTAGCTCCAAAACCGCGTTTGGTGTAGGTTCCTTCCACCAGCAATGCTTCTCCGTCTTTATAAATGAAGTTATTCACGGAGGAAGGATCATTGATTTTGCGGGCATATTCGCCGCGAAAACGAATGCCACCCCTGATGATCTCAGCACGACCGGCCCAGGTTCCAACATTTTCAGGTATTTTATAAATCAGGCTTTTATCTTCCTGATAGCGGCTTACAAAAGACCCGCCCACTATGATTTTGGTTTTTTTATCTTTCAAAAAAGGAATAAGGCTGTTGGTATAAATTTCACCATCAACACCTCTAACTGTTCCGGGGCTGTAGCCCCAGTAGTTGCGTTGCTTTCCCAGCAGGCCTGTAATCCTGACCCCCTTAAATGGGTTAAGCCGTAATCGCACACCATCAATGGCATTGTCATAGCCAAGGCCCCATTCACGATAGGAGCGCAAGGTAAGTCCATTGCCGAACTGCTCATAAAAATGGCCCACTGTAATTTCCATTAGGTCATGACGGTAAGTTAGGTAACGATTAGCAATGCCATGGCCCTGGAAGTCAGCATCAATTCCCTGAAGCGGAGGCATGTAAATCTCGTAGCGCAGTCCGGCTTCTAAATTTTTATTGGTATAGATCAGGTTCGCGAAACTCTGGAATCCTATTTTTTCTGCTACAGAATCCGCTCCAATCTGGCTGTCGGGACTGTAGGTTTGAAAATCCACTTCTATGTTGCCACTTATCCGGCCCGTGTTAAGGTTTTGCCCGGCAACCTGTGTACAAAGCAGCAAGCCGGCAAACCATGTAATGATGAGATGTTTTTTCATGAGAAATTTATTCTTCTTCCTTTGAAATATCTTCTCCTGCATTTAATCTTCTAACCAGCTCGATTAATTCCAGCTCAGCACCTTCAGAAAAAGAGGTGTGCTGCCAAACAATTTCTTTATCACCGTTTAGCAGGAAAGTGTGAGGGATCATATTCACATTCATTGCCCTTTTCAGATCCTGGTTTTGATCCAGGTAGATTTCGAAATCCCAGTAATTGGAATTCACTGTAGGAAGTACGCGAGAGCTGGTCCGCGTGTCGTCTATGGACACAGCGACTAGTATTACACCGGTTTCTTCCTGCCAGTCAGCATAAACCTCTGCTATGGTGTTTAGTTCCCTTAGGCATGGTTTGCACCAGGTGGCCCAGAAACTGACGATAATCGGCTTTCCGTCATTATCAATTTGCGAGATGTCAATGGTTTCTCCGTCTAGAGTAGTTACCTTAACTGACGGGAGGGTGTTTTCCTGAGCATAAGTGCTTAAACTGAAAACAAGAGCAATGATTACTGAGATTATGTACTTCATGGATTTATATTTTTAATGCTGATTATATATTCTGATAAAGATATCTTCTGATGGCAAAAATAACAAGATTGAATAATCTGAAGCAGTAGCACTATAATTGTGCCAATTAATTAGCATAAAAATAACACTATTATCAGGCTCATTACATGCAATTTACTTCGGTAGTGAAATAGCCAAACAAAGAACATATTTATTTTCTTATATATTTGCCGCGCAGAAATCACGACAAAAGTGACAATAAATTTTTTTAAATCTTAATTATGAAAAGAATAGTATTATCAGTATTTGCAATGGTTGCCTCACTGGCTGCATTTGCCCAGCTACCAGTTGATTCAACCGTTCAGAACAAAAATGTAATCCTTGAAGAGTTCACGGGTATCCATTGTGGTTATTGCCCCGATGGGCACAAGATCGCCAACCAGATAGTGTCATCCAATCCTGGTGATGTTTTCGTGATCAATATTCACACCGGTGGATATGCCACACCTAACGCGGGTGAACCCGATTTCAGGACTCCGTTTGGTCAGTCACTGGCACAGCAATCAGGACTCACTGGATATCCTGCCGGCACGGTAAACCGCCATGTATTTAGTGGAAGCAAAACAGCTTTGAGTAGAGGAAGCTGGGACGCTGCTTCAAACCAGATACTGGGACAAACGTCATATGTGAATATGGCTATGGAAGCAGAAATTGACCTGCAAACCCGCCAGATGATTGTTGATGTACAATTGTATTTCACTGGTAGTGGCGCTCCTGCTAATATGAATCTTAATGTTGCCGTTAATCAGAATAATGTTCCAGGGCCTCAATCAGGTGGAAGTACAAATCCTGATCAGATGTTGCCAAACGGCGATTATAATCATATGCATATGCTGCGTCATCTCATCACCGGCCAATGGGGTGAAGTAATCGATACAACAGCACAAGGTATGCTTATTCAGCGTCAATATACCTACAGTATTCCTGCTGATATTAACGGAGTTCCAATGAACATGGCAGAGCTTGAGGTGGTTGGGTTTGTTGCTGAAGGCCATCAGGAAATCATTACAGGTGCAAAAGCAGTAATGAGCTATATTACACCTCCCGGAATCAGTATTGCAGATATCAAGGTAGAGTCTGCCACCACTATGCCCGGCTTATGCGATTACAGTGTTGATCCGGCTGTGAAAGTTATCAATAAAGGTATTTCGGATGTGGATACTTTCCGCGTTGGTTATAACCTAAACGGCAATGGTTATATTTTCCAGACAATTACCACAACTTTACCTGCCGGTGACTCTGTTGTGGTTACTTTTCCACAGGAGACATTGCCTGCAGGCTCCAACACTTTGGAATTTAATGCCAATGTTGACAGTACACAGCACCTGATGGAAATGGCAACAGCTGATAATGATGTTGAAATGGAAACCATCTATACTATGTCTGCGACAGCTTTTGATACACAAATATTTGAAGGCTTTGAATCATATAATGCTTTGGAGGCAAAACCCAGTAATTCTATTATTACAGGAGAGGCTGACAATGCTTTTGTTCTTAACCAGACTAAAGTAAATGGTCTTAACTGGCCATTAGGGGGACATGGAAATTCAGAAAACTCTTATTTCTTTTATGTCTTTAATATGAGCCCCGGATCAAGCACCAGCCTTGTATTTGAAAAACTCGATTTTTCAGGAAATACAAATACCAAAATTACCTTCGACAGAGCTTATGCTCAGTATTCCAGCGAAAATGATAAGCTGGAACTGAAGGCATCTACAGACTGCGGTTCAACATGGACAACACTTTTTTCAAAACAGGGATCGGCACTTGCAACAGCTCCCGCTACCAGTAATCCTTTCTTCCCTGAAGCAAATCAGTGGGCCTCAGAAACAATTGATGCCAGCCAGTTGGATGGAAATGCTGAAGTGATCCTTGCCTTCAAAGTAACTTCTGATTATGGCAACAATATTTTGCTGGACAATATTATCACTTATGATGATAATACAGTTGGAGCAAGAGTAAACGAGCGTATCTCATCTCTCAATATCTACCCCAACCCTGCAGATGATTTTGTGAATATTGATCTGGAACTTGCAGAAGCTGTTGATGTAAACATCGATGTAATTAATCTTACAGGGCAGGTGGTTTCCAC
>JBEPXQ010000121.1:0-5887 GCA_041641835.1 Bacteroidales bacterium | reverse complement strand
TGCAAACGTGAGGTCCTGGCTACCGCCCAGGATCACCGGGATGGTGTTCATTTCAACGAGCTTTGCAACAACAGCAGCCATGGCAAAATAGGTGTCTTCTACTTTATTGCCAGCCTTGATATTACCAAGGTCAATGATCTTAGCATTTTTGTTATTGCTGTACAGGTAGTACAATTTCTGCCGGATATGATCAGGCGCCATTGCACAGCCCTTGTTGAAAAAGGCATTGCGATCTTCACGCACACCCATAATAGCAATATTATAATCACCCGGATCAGGGAACTTCTCACCTGCCCTGTAGGTTTTGATTACATCACCAATACGTTTTTCAGGCAAGGCCTGGCTACTGTCCGTCATTTCAATAGAAACGGGCTCAAAATAGATTGAAAGGTCCATCAGGTTGCAGTTATTTTAGCTTTTTTTTCCTGAAGACTTTTTTGCAGAAGTTTTCTTTTTGGCCGTTGATTTTCCGGATTTTGATTTTCCGGAAGCTGTTTTTTTGGCTGCAGTGGATTTCTTCGCTGAAGTCTTCTTACCGCTGCTTTTACGGGTAGTTTTCCCGGAAGTTTCAATGATCTTCATGCAATCTTCATAGCTCAGGCTTTCAGGATCTTGTCCTTTAGGGATCCTGAAATTGCTTCTTCCCATTGAAATATAGGGGCCATATCTGCCCTTGAGTATTTTAACCTTTTCGTCTTCCGGAAATTCCCTGATGGTTTTCTCCTTGTCGCGCTGCCGCTTAGCCTCTATAAGCTCTATAGCGCGCTCCCTGGTCACATCCATGGGTTCTTCGCCTTTGGGAATGGAAAAGAATTTTGATTTGTGACGCACATAAGGTCCGAAACGCCCCACAGAAACTACCATCTCTTCCCCTTCATATTCACCAATAGATTTTGGGAATTTGAACAACTCCATGGCTTCATCCAGGGTAATCGTCTGCACACTCTGATTCTTTCTGAGACCTGCAAAGCGGGGCTTTTCCTCGCTTTCAGTGTCACCAATCTGGATCATAGGCCCATACCGCCCGATTTTGGCAAATACATTTTCACCTGTCTTCGGATCCTGCCCAAGCAGGCGCTCTCCCCGGAATTTTTCAGCCTTTTCTTCTGTTTCTTTTATCTTCTGATGGAAATTCCCATAGAAGTCATCAATCATCTGGTTCCATTCTTCCTGCCCTTCGGCTATCCTGTCGAATTTCTGCTCCACCTGAGCGGTGAAACTGTAGTCCATGATATTTTCAAAATAGCTCAGCAGGAACTTATTAACCAGCACCCCGATATCGGTGGGAAACATCTTGCTTTTTTCGTATCCGGTTTTTTCCTTTTTCTGGCTTTCGGATATTTTACCGCTGCGCAATGCTATGTGCGTGTAACTACGTTCGTATCCGTCGCGATCCTCCTTCACCACATAACCACGTTTCTGGATAGTTGAAATTGTTGGTGCATAGGTGGAAGGACGACCAATACCAAGGTCTTCCATCTTTTTCACCAGGGATGCTTCCGTATATCTGGGCGGATGTTTGGTAAATTTCTGGATTGCATCTATGGAGGCGGGCTGCATCTGCTCTCCCTTTTCGATGGGTGGCAGCATACCTTTCTGTTCCTCCTGGTTTTCATCATCATCCGTGGATTCAAAATATACCTTCAGGAATCCGTCAAACTTGATCACTTCTCCCCTGCCCACGAATTTTTCTTTCCTACCGGAGATATCTATATAAACATTGGTTTTTTCCAGCTGTGCTTCACTCATTTGCGAAGCAATAGTTCTTTTCCATATCAGCTCGTACAGGCGCTTCATATCTCTGTCACCAGAGCCAATCCGCTTATTGATGTATGAAGGGCGTATGGCTTCATGAGCTTCCTGTGCACCTTTTGATTTGGTGGTATAATTTCTTGCTTTATGGTATTTCTCTCCAAAATCCCCGATGATCTCTTCTTTTGCCATACCGATGGCCGTTTTGGAAAGATTAACCGAATCGGTACGCATATAGGTAATTTGCCCTGATTCGTAGAGCTTCTGAGCCACCATCATTGTCTTCGACACCGAAAAGCTAAGCTTGCGGCTGGCTTCCTGTTGCAAAGTTGAAGTTGTGAAAGGTGGGGCCGGTGATTTTTTCCCGGGTTTCTTTTCCACTTTGGAAACAGTAAACTCAGCTGTTGAGCAATGCTCCAGCAGTTCACGCGCCTTTTCTTTTTCTGTTATCTTAGTTGAGAGCTCTGTATGAAGAACTTTTCCTTCAGTCTTAAAATCACCGGTTACCTTGAAGCTGTCTGTTGGCTTGAAGTTGTTTATCTCATCTTCACGTTCCACGATGAGCCTTACAGCAACCGACTGCACTCGACCTGCTGACAATGCCGGCTTTACCTTTTTCCAAAGCAGTGGCGATAACTCATAACCCACCAGGCGGTCAAGCACACGCCTTGCCTGCTGAGCATTAACCAGGTTATAATCAATAGAACGGGGATTTTGTATGGCTTTTGTTATGGCATTTTTTGTAATCTCGTGGAAGACAATACGCTGAGTCTTTTCCATATCGAGACCCAGCGCTTCAACCAGATGCCAGGAAATGGCCTCTCCTTCACGGTCTTCATCCGATGCCAGTAACACCATGTCGGATTTTTTCGCACTTTTTTTCAGGTCTGTAACTATCTTCTTCTTGTCAGGCGATATAACATAGTTAGGTTTATATCCGTGTTCGAGATCCACACCAAGTTTGTTTTTCTCCAGATCGCGTACATGTCCGAAACTAGACATCACCGTATAGTCCTTACCGAGAAATCCTTCGATTGTTTTAGCTTTTGCGGGTGACTCCACGATCACCAGGTTCTTTGCCATATATCATTAAGTTTATTAGTCAAAAAAAAATTGGCCACAAAGGTAAAACAATATTAAGACCATTTTCAATTAAAAAAGTTTTGAGCTATTGAGGGAATAATATGCAGGCACCGCCAAAAGGCTTATTCAGCTCAAAATGCATCCCTTACCAGCTGCTTCAAACAGGTATTAAAATCCTTCATACTTTTGCAGCAGATTTTGAGTTTATAACAGGAGAGATGAGCAAAAAACTATATATCGAAACTTACGGCTGCCAGATGAATTTCTCAGATAGCGAGATCATAGCTTCCGTAATGAAAGATGATGATTATGAACTTACTTCCACCATGGAAGAGGCTGACATCATACTGGTTAACACCTGCGCTATACGCGATAATGCTGAGAAAAGAGTTACCGGGCGCTTACAGGAGTTCAAAAAAGCCAAACGTCAAAAACCAGGTACTGTTATAGGAGTGGTTGGTTGCATGGCAGAACGGATGAAGGAAGAGCTGCTGAAACAGCATGCCGAAATTGACCTGATTGCCGGACCTGATTCTTACCGAAAGCTTCCCGAAATGCTTGAAGGCATTGCTGAAGGAAGGCAAATGGCCAACGTGATACTTACCGAAGAAGAAACCTACGAAAATATTGAGCCGGTGAGACTGGATGAGAAAGGCATTTCTGCCTTTATTTCCATCATGCGCGGATGTAATAATTTTTGTTCCTACTGCGTGGTGCCTTATACCCGCGGCAGAGAACGCAGCCGTGACCCGGAAACCATCGTTGCTGAAGCAAAAAAACTCCTGGAAAAAGGCTACCGTGAAATCACCCTGCTCGGGCAAAATGTAAATTCATACAGCTTTTCAGAAAACAATAGTATTGTTGATTTTCCTGAATTACTTGCCAGGGTTGCCGGAATCAGCAGTAAACTAAGGCTGAGGTTTGCCACTTCTCATCCGAAAGATATTTCCGATAAACTCATTAATACAATAGCCGAAACAGACAACATAGCCAACTCCGTTCACCTGCCTGTGCAGTCGGGCAGCAACACAGTGCTAAAGCGAATGAATAGGAAATATACACGAGAATGGTATCTCGACAGGATATCGGCTATCACAGAACATATACCTGACTGTGGGATAACCACGGATATCATAGCCGGCTTTAGCGGTGAAACGGACGACGATCATCAGCAAACGCTTTCGCTAATGAAAGCGGTGGAATATGATTTTGCTTTTATGTTTAAATATTCCGAGAGGCCCGGGACCACGGCCGAAAAAAGATTTAAGGATGATGTACCGGAAGATGTCAAGAGCCGCCGGCTGCAGGAAATAATCAACCTGCAGCAGGATCTTTCAGCCAAGAGTAACGCCCGCGATATGGCCAGGGTTTTTTCAGTACTGGTTGAAGGACCATCAAAAAAGGACCACCAGAAAATGATGGGCCGCAATGAGCAAAACAAGGTCATTGTTTTCCCGGGCAGCCACAGCCTGAAAGGCAGCTATGTGAAGGTTAAAGTCACCGGACACACATCCGCCACCTTACTGGGAGAGCTAACGCAGGATTAGACGCTGGAAAGCATGTTGCGCAGGTTATCAAATTTGTGATTATAATCTTCCATGGAACGCCTGATAACTTCGTGGGCTTCTTCTATGCCAAAGGTGTGGGTAATTTCCACATTGCTTTCCCTTCCGGGAAGGTCTTTGTAGGTGAGGAAATAATGCTTCAGCCGTTCCACTACCAGTTCATTCATATCCGATATGTCCTGGTAATCACCATATACGGCATCATTAAACAGCACGGCCACGATTTTATCATCGGCTTCATTACCGTCCAGCAGGCGGAAACCGCCAATCGGTCTTACTTTGGCAAGAATATCACCATGTGTTATCTGCTTTTCAGTAAGCACACAGATGTCAACCGGGTCGCCATCGCCCTTAATATCTGACCTTCCTGTTTTTTCCATGCAGTACTCCGCTACCTTTTCCGAACTGAAGGTTTGCGGCATAAATCCATACAATGCCGGAACAACGTTGGAGTATTTCTGCGGACGGTCAATCATCAAAAAGCCACTTTGCTTATCAATTTCGTATTTCACTGTGTCCGTAGTGGTCATTTCTATGTATGCCGTCACTACTTCGGGTGCCTTTTTCCCGAGATCGATTCCATGCCAGGGATGTGACTTATACCTGAGGCCGATCAGCCTTCCGATGGGATCCATTAATGAATTACTGCTCATATATGTATTTTTTTCAGCGAAGCTTAAATTCTTCTACCTGTTGAAATGTTTCGGGGTTAACAACTTCCAGCTTTATATGTTTACCATCCACGTGAAACAAGGCCAGTGCATTTTGGGTGGAGAATACCTGTACAAAATCCGACCAGGGCAATTCCTGCTGAGCATAATAAGGTGCACCTGCAGCACCGTTGGTGATCTGCCAGAAATCCCTTTCCAGCTTCAGTTTTGGCTTATCATACCCTTCAGGATAACGGGGCATGCTGTCGCTTATCAGTAAGCGACTATAGTTATGCTCATCGCCACAAAGCAAAGCAACGGTTTTGCGGCTTTTATTAATAACCACATCCAGGAATTCATCCCTGCGCTCAATTATGCCTTTTTCATGTGCTTTACCAGCTATGTATGGACGAACATCATTGGTGCCGTCATACCACATATCATCCTCAGCATGTCCCCCGTTGGGGAAGGCCGGTGTATGCAGCGTAACAAATACATGATCAAGATTCTGATCCTGCTCCAGCTGTTCCAGTTCGGTTTTCAGCCAGGCCAGCTGGTTGTCCATAATATATGCATGCGGGTTACCTGATGTGATGGGAATGAAATTATGATCAGGAGCGTACCAGTAGTTGGAGTTAAGCACGATCATTGCCACATTGTCCCAGGTGTAGGAATAAACATTTTCCTTGTAAGAGGGGAAATTCAAGGGCGCTCTTTTTTTCATCACCGGATCATAACTGGCACCATCCTCGGAACGGGGGCCGTTTTCAAAATTCACAAATTCACGTCCAAAAACAGCTTCTGCTGACTGGGTGTCAAAAGGGAACCTGTTAACAG
>JBEPXQ010000120.1:0-5889 GCA_041641835.1 Bacteroidales bacterium | reverse complement strand
GTACTCAGAAGATGATCTGATCGAAGCCTATTTTAAAGGAGTATCAGATCAAAAAGATAAACAGCAAAAGGCATTGATTAATATTTTTAATTCCAATCTTGAAAAGGCAAAAGAACTTTCTATTGAAATATTAGAGTATATTGATAAGAAAAATTATACCTGTAAACAAGTTCTGTTGAGGGCTAAAGATATTTTCACTTTTACCTCTTTTTTTGTAATTGACGAAAGTGATTATATAAATGATAAATTTCTTGAAGTTTACTCAAAATCTATCAAAATAAAAAAGAGGGTTAACAAACCTGGTGATTTTGATTATTCAGTAATTTTCAGCCCCTCGCACGATGAACTAAGCAAAGATTGCCTATTAGCTGATGGTTATATTTTATCCCTTGAGGAATGAGTTCATACACAAGCCAACAACATGCGGAACATAATTTTGAAGTATGCCAGTTTCTGAATGACAAAACAGATTATTCAGATTGGATTATCACCACCTCCTTTTATAGTGCCATACATTACCTGAGACATTTTATCTTTCCATTAAAATTCGTACATAATCGACAGGATTATACTGCTGAAAATTTTGATGAGTACTGCAGGATCACTGGAAATAACCGTAAAAAGCATAAAGTAATGCGCACGTTGGTGGAGGAGGAATGTAAGATGGATATTGCCGCTGCTTATAATAATTTAATGGATGTGTGTTTTACAGCTCGCTATACACGATATCAGTTTTCGAAAAAGACTGCCCAGTTGGCCGTTAGGCGACTAAACGTCATAAGGAACTATAGCTTAAAGAAATAAATGTAGTTAAGTGAATATAAAAAAAACAGCAGCTTCAGGTGAAACCGCTGTTTTGTAATATCATCCTTTGAGAGGATCAGAATTTTTCGTCATATTTTGTCCAGAGCTCGTCGCCCAGTAGCCAGGCCCGGTTCACTACCTTGTCTCCCCAGGTATTGGTATAGGTGGTAAGCAGCTCAATCAGTTCTTCTGTTTTTCCTTCTTTCTGAAGCTTAAGAGCTTCTGCTTCAAATTCAGCCTGCTTGTCGAGCAGCTCCTTCTGCATAGGATCCCAAACAGCTCTCACATCCTTGCTCATGTCGCCCCATCGCTGAGCCGCCAGTGTTCCCAACCTGTTAAATGCCCACCATGCTGACTCGCGGGTGTAGCCATTGGGGCGCCCGGGAGTTTTATAGCTTTCCGGCAGGTGTGTTACATTACTATATACCGGGATATAGATTGAAGAGGCGATATTATCCTGTGCCAGCCACACTACACCGCCAATTTCGTCGGGCAGCCAGTCGCGCGACTGTGTGATGGTTCCATACATGGTGTACCAGCGGGCAATGGTGCGTTCGCCAAGAAAGCGGATATGACCGGTCTCTTCATCTACGTGGAACCAGCTTCCGTTCACATTGTCAATCTTAAGCTGATCATAAGGCATGAAAGGGTTGGCCAGTGGTGATATCACTTGTTTGCCTTCTTCATTTTCCACGGTTATGTTCCGCCTCATGTCATATGGCGTTCCCTGGTAGTAATCAGCAAACACATCTATCATATCCTGAACTGATACTTTTTCATCAGGTTTAACAGAAAAAGGATAATTTTCGCTGGTCGGGCTAAGCTTTAGTGAAGGTGCCAGCAGGTCGAATACTCTCCATTCACGGCGTCGTGAGGCAACCGACTTGCGGCTTTTGGGAGCATAAACATCGCAAAAGCGAAATACCTCGCCTTCCTTCCACCAGCCGTTTTCTTTGGCCACTTCGTATATATTGTCGGAAGCCATGAAATAGTCCTGGTTGTCAAGATCGATTTCTTTGATGGTGGATGCATTGGCATTAACGGAAATATGTCCGTCAGGAACACGCTGGGCCACCCACACCGCGCCGGTTTTTCCTTTGCCGGGGCCAACGATCTCGAAATGCCATACTTCCCTGGTGTCGGCAATAGTAAGGCATTCGCCGGCATCATTCCAGCCGTATTTTTTGGTTAGTTCATCAGCCATTTTAATAGCCTGGCGTGCTGTGGTGCAGCGTTCCAGCATGAGCTGATCCAGCCGCTGGCAGTCAATCAAGCCTTTATCCGATTGTAGTTCATCACGTCCGCCAAATGTGGACTCCCCAATAGCAAGCTGATGTTCATTCATGCTTGGGTATGCTGTATTAATGAACTGATAAGTATGTGGTACCTGGGGAATGCTGCCGATTTCCTTATGCTGATAAGTGGGCATGGCAAAAGAATCAAAGGCTGTTCTTTTGTACATGGGCACCACAGCGGATTTTTCATGATCCCGGGCCGGGATTATATTCATCCAGGAGCGCGTACGGTGGCTGTCATCGGTATGTGAGGTCATCACCGAACCATCCGCAGATGCATCTTTCCCTACAGTTATGGAAGTACATCCTTCAGGCACTCCGCCTTCCCAGTCGCTTTTGTCCTGGGCATATGCTGAAAAAGCAAAAAACAGCAGTGCTGCTGCCAGCAATTTTAATCTCAAAGTCATATTCGTGTTATTTATGGTTCAGGACAAAAATAGAAAAAGAAGGCAAACCGGCAAGCTGCCGGATAATATTTTAAGTCCGAAAGCTGCCGGAACCTCATAAAATCAATAATATGGAAGCTGCTGCGATAGCAGATCAGGCGCCGGGCAATCCGAATTTAAACCTCAGGAAACCCATAGTGAGTGAAAGGGTGGGGTTATCCTGACGGAAGAAGGTGATAACATCGCCTGTGGCCATGCCAAATTCCCACCACTTCACGCAAAAAACCAAACCAAGCGGAATATTATTGTGATAGATGTCGCCATTGACGTAGCCCAACGACAACTTAGTGATATTTCCCAGCCTGAAATATCCCCCGGCGCTAAAAATGGCTTTTTCAAGATTGGCAGCATGATTATTCAATGGGGCGTACATATCCACACCAAATTCGAACCATTTCACCGGCATAAAGCTGGCTCCGAGTTTTATATGGGCCGGAAGCCCGGTGGTATATTCCTGAGAGCCCTGCCATTTGAGTATGCTGTTATTTTCAAAAAGCGTTTTAAGTTCACCAATAAGATTATAGCTATCAAATCCATCTGTCTTAATTGAATCCACATTGGTGTTCGGAGCTTCATAGGTTTCACCATCCCAGGTAATGGAACCTATGTCATTGATTGCAAAGCCCACCTTTACTTTATCTATTATCTTCAGCGTAGCACCTACATCAAATCCTAAACCGTGTCCAACAGCTTTAAGATCGGTTGCACTGCCGGCTAAAGCAGTAGGTGAAGTGGCCTGGTAATCAACTTCCATGAATGGGGTGAGTGAGGATTTAGCATAAAAATCATCATCATCGGTGTAGATGTTCAGGTTTCCGTAGCCCTGGATATATTTCACATCTGCTCCTACATAGAGCTTTAATGAAGGTATCTTCAGAACTCTTCTGCCGTAACCAACAATATATTCCCGGTACCAGCTCCCGGAAATTCTGGATCCTTCAAAAATATCTTTCGCTGTGATGGTCTGTTGATTCTGAAACACCGGAGCATTGTAACCAAGGAAGAGCAGGTCGGCCAGCTGGTTGTTTATTCTGAATTGGTTGTCCATGCGCTCGCGAACCATAAAAGCCAGCCCGCCAAGTTTTTCATTTTGAAGCGAAATTGCCGCCAGAGTTATATTAAAATCGAGCACAAAGCCGGCTCCGGCAAAGGCATGGGCAGCATCAACTTTCTCAGCATCTGACAAGCCGTCACTGCTATTTGATATGAAATTTCTCCAGATATCCTTGCGCTTAAGCGCATCAGAACTTAGAGCAAAGCTCGATTCCAACAGGGTGAAGTGAAGAAAGCGGTCGTCCTGCTGAAAACCGAGATTGGCGGGGTTTACTCCCAGGCACTGATAGTCAGTGGTTGTGGTAGTGCTTATTCCTGCTCCGGATGATTCGAAGGAACCTATGGTTGTTTGGGCCTGTAAGGAATAGCAGTAGCTGATGGTTGTAAATATCCACAAAAAAGGGATCATATCTTTTGCTTTCATGGCCAGTGGGTTTTGGTCAGCATAAAAGTAATAAAGAAAGATCCGAATCCCAAAAAATCAGGATAAAAAATTATTGATTCAGATATGCCAGAATGGCTTTCACAACATTCTCAGTTCCATCAGCTATTTGAGTAATGGTGGCATCCAGCATATAACATGGGGTAGTGAAGATCTTATTCTCCTTGTCAAGAGTTACTTCTCCATGATTAGTGGATTCGTGTATGCCTCCAAATTTTTCAATTGCATCAGCAGTATCTTTATCCTGGCCTATGGTATAAGTTCCCTTTTCCAGCACGGCAGCTACTACAATCGGGGCTATGCACAGCGCACCTATAGGTTTTCCGGCAGCATGCATATCCTTGATCGCTTTTTCAGTGTCACTGTTAACGGTGCAGGCAGTGCCATGAAAGGCAAAAGAGGAGAGATTTTTTGCTGCTCCGAATCCGCCGGGCAGTAATAACGCATCATATACAGAGGCATCAAATCGTGATAACGCAGTGATGTTTCCACGGGCGATACGCGCAGATTCCACCAAAACATTTCTTTTTTCTTCTGTTACGTCACCACTGTAATGATTTATTACATGATGCTGCTCAATATCAGGGGCGAATATGTCATAATCTGCTCCCTGCCGTTTAATAGCCAGCATGGTCATGGTGGTTTCATGAATTTCAGCGCCGTCATACACGCCGCTGCCTGATAAAATGATAGCAAATTTCTTCATGATTGTAATATTTGTGAATGGTTATAAATGCGAATGTATAAAATTAAAGTTGCTTATCACCTTTTCTTTTGCTTTCTGTTTTTCAGATTCAAGCTTAATTGTCTGTCGTCTCTTGTCTTCTTATTTCTGATATATTTCTCAATGATTGACTCATGATACGCGATTTATCGGGCTGCTTATTTAATTTCAACAAATCGCGGCAGGAGTGGTTTGCTAATTCCTTTTCGGGTCAATAAAAATCAATCATAAAAAAACCGGCTGCCAAATGGCAACCGGTCAAAAACAAAACTTCAGGCTATGTTGCCTATTCAACATTAACAACGTCAGCTGTATCAAATGGAACATCGTTTACATAAGTTTCGGGTGCAAGCTGCACATCATAGGTTTGATTTTGCAGGTTGTTGTCTGGCATAACGCTAATCAGCTCGTAGTTTTTGTCAAGGGCGCTGGCTAATTCTCCGGCCTGTTGCAGCAGGCTGTTCAGGTAGTTTATCACAACCTGTCGTGTGTCGAAGTTCACGTCATTCACATATCCTTCTTCATTTAACTGCACTTCAAAGGTGTTTGATTTCTTTTCCTTTTGATCACCATCTATGCCAGCCACAACTATTTCAGTATTAAAAGGAACATCATTAACATAAGGTTCGTCAGCGAGTTTTACCTGCTCGTTTCCCATCTGGTGGTTTCCAGCATTTGCTGATGCAACAGCGAGAAACAGCATAGTCAAAAGTGTAAAAGTTGTTGTTTTCATGGCTCTAAGGTTTTATGGTTATAATCTTATTTGCGTTTCCATTTATTATGATATAAAAACGTGTGCCAGTATTTGTAAGAAAAACATTATCAGAGCTTAAGGAGCACATTGCTGTTTTTTATGTCCGGGCTGTCTGTTCGTATCTGCATGCCTTTGTTCGTAATCGTACACCAGCTTGCCTGTCCTTGCTGGTATGACGGCATGAACACTAATAAGTTACAGGAGCTAATGTTTTGTCACCTTTCTCATTATTTAGCCACAGCAGCAGCTTTCATTATAAATCTATCTCCCAATTTCTTTGTAAATTTGGCCCTCCGAAAATCAGGATTTATGTTACAGATACAGGAATTAAGAAATAATAAGGACGAAATTATAAAGCGCCTGGCGGTAAA
>JBEPXQ010000119.1:1159-5909 GCA_041641835.1 Bacteroidales bacterium | reverse complement strand
AAAATTACCCGTGTTGGGGTAGATTATGATGTTCCCTGGCGCAGGGAATACTGGCGCTCGGTATTTGCTGCTTATAATAATTCACCCTTCTTTCTTTATTATCAGGATGATATAGAGGGATTTATGAATCGTGATTTTGATTCACTGTTTAATATGAATCTGGAGAGCATCCGGCTGATTTTTGAACTGGTACAAATTGATAAAGAAATAAAAACCAGCCATGATTTCCGTAAAAGATATGAACATGCTGTTGACCTCCGTTACAGCCTGCACCCTAAAAAGCCTCCTTTGCTGGACCTCCCTCACTGGACACAGGTATTTGAGGAAAAAAACGGCTTTAACCCAAAAGTGAGTATCCTTGATCTGTTGTTTAATAAAGGCCCTGAAAGCCTGATTTATCTGAAAAGCGTATCCCAACCCTGACGCATTGGTTTATGAATTTAGAATGATCTATTAAGTTATTTGCAGGAGTCGATAGATCAGCTGATTAGTTAGACTATGTTCTTCATAATTTATTCTTCTATAAACAATAGTATTGAACGAACAGCAGGCAACAACCAGTTTCATAAACTTGGTGGCTGAAGATTTTGTGCCGCGTATTCATTTCATTCAAATTTAAAACAATCTCATGCATCTCAATGTTACAATTAGAGAAACGCAATTAAATCACATAAATAAAACTTTATTATGGACTTAAAAGAAGAATTTGAAGCAAGGATTAGAAAAGTTGAACAACTTATTGAGAAAAAAGGAGTAGGCTCTTCACAGCTGAATAAAGCAAAGAAAGTACAAAAGACCGTCAATCTCGGATTATTCGTGGGAAGCCTCATAACCGTTGCCGGTGTAACGTACTGGCTGTTCAACAGGGGAGAATAATTCCTGAATATTTATATTCCAGGCGCAGATCGGGATACTGTAATTAGTAGGCTCCGATGAAATATACCATTGGTATTTTCACGGATATGACAGTAGGTGATTCCGCTGAAATAATCGAAAACCAATAAGTTATTACAATGTATTTCACGAAAGGGCGCGAAGGAAAATTTTTGTGCCCTTCGTGTTGTATTTACTGGGCTTTTATAATAATATCCTTCCTCATAGCAGCACAAAAAAGGTGATTTTAACGTCCAGATTCCGGCCCTCTCATTTAAGCGGCGGAGTGCGCTCCTGACATTGCTATGTTTGTAGTTATTTGAGCGTCCACAACCGGAGGTCGGGATCAACCAATCATTCAATCAGCTTTAACTCATTCCGGGTATTCAATCCTTACATGATAGATGTTGTGCAGCTTGCGCTTAAGTATCTTTTTCGCGGCAGAAATATCGGAAAAGGTAATATCAGCATTGTAAAACTGTTCTTCCTCCATTTGCTTATCGATAATATTATTCACCAGCTTGTTTATGTTTTTCTCGGTGGGTTCTTTCAAGCTCCTCGAGGCAGCTTCCACCGAGTCGGCCATCATAACCACTGCTGTTTCCTTTGAAAAAGGAGCCGGGCCGTGGTACTGGAATTCCTTCTGGTCAACCTCTTCCTCGGGGTTGTCTTTTTTCTCCATGGCATAGAAATACTCCACCTTTTTCGTTCCATGGTGTGTGCGAATAAAATCGATGATTTGCTCCGGGATCTTATATTTCTTTGCCATTTCGATTCCTGCTGTTACATGGCCGATTAAAACCCTGGCACTTTCCGTATTGCTTAGCTCTTCATGGGGGTTGTAATTTCCGTTCTGATTTTCGATGAAATACATCGGGTTATCCATTTTACCGATATCATGATACAAAGCCCCGGTACGCACCAGCAGCGCATTCCCTCCAATTTTGTGGATCACTTCTTCGCTTAGATTGGCCACCTGTATGGAATGTTGAAATGTTCCCGGTGCTGTTTCTGCCAGCTGCCGCAGTAGTTTGCTGTTGGAATCGGAATATTCCATCAATGATACATCCGTGGTAAGCCCCAGCAACTTTTCAAAGATATAAACCAACGGGTAGGAAAACATGGTGATGAGTGCGGAGCCGGCAAACATGGCAAACTGAACAGGTTCAATAGCCGCCAGATCAGCAGCGGTGAGCAGGGTCATGCCCACATAGGTGATAGAGTATGAGAGGAAAATAAATATTGAGGTGATAAAAAACTGCGAACGTTTTTGAAGGTCCACCACGGTAAGGATGGTTATTATCCCTGCTATGAGCTGCAGAAAAACGAACTCGAAGCTGTTGGGAACAATAAAGCTGATCAAAATAATAGTAACTAAATGGACAAACAGTGCCAGTCGTGTATCAAAAAATGCCCTGATGACAATTGGTACGATACAAATCGGCAGCAGGTAAATATAAATCGACGAATAATTGCGTGATATCCAACCAGTGAGGAAAACCATGAGGATAAGTAACAGCAGTATCAATATAATTTTACGGTTGTTATCAAACACCGCGGGCCAGAAAAAATAGAGGAACAGCACCAGCATAAGCATAGTGATGGTTACCAGTATTATCTGCCCCAATACAACAGAATTATAGCTAAGCCCGGTGGCCAGGCTTTCTTCATATTCACTTTTCAAGCTCACCAGCACCTGATAGGTCTTTTGGTCAACAGGTTCTCCCTGGGCAACTATCAGCTCTCCTTTCTGCACCATGCGGTAGGTTGTGGAAATGCTACTGATAAGATTTTCCCTTTCCTGCGCTGTTTTTATGGGATCGAATACTACATTCTGATTCAGATACGGCTTTAGGGTACGCGAAATGAGGCTGCTGTCGTAGTGGTTTTGATCCAGGTTTTGCCCTATGAAATCCATAGCACTTTTGGGGGTGAAGAAGCTGGAGTAGTTCATCTCCTGCGCGAATTTGTTTTTCACCAGTATCAGGGAATTGCCTTCAAAGCGTTTCTTCAGCTCGTCACCTGCATCCAGCAGGCCCCGCGAGCCAATGGAGTCGTATAGCCATACCAGCCTGTCACGGTTTACAGAATAAGAAATGGTGTCCGTTTGCAGCGAACCGAATTCACCCCGCCAGTTGTTGCGGAACTCTCTGAGCAGGTCATTTTTATTATCAGGGTATATATTATCACGAAACTCGAAATATGGCCGCAGGTCTTTGAGAATTTCATTCTGTTCCCGCTCAATGGTCTCGTCGGATTTCTGTATGGGAAATGCCGTGGGTGCGATCAGGTCCTTATGCCGCCAGGGTTTTCCCTTCTGAAACTCATATCGGAATTTTGCTTCATTGGGAAAGAAATATACTATTGCCACTATCGCTATGATAAACAGTGATATCTTGTATATCTCCTGGTAGTGATGATGTATGTATGAGATTATTTTTTTCATTTCAGCTTACGAAATTAAGCATTTCAAGCAAACTTTGTTAATTTTACCATAGATTTCATATGACTTATTTTTAGGCAAAAAAACAATGATCGTTATTATTTTTTGTTGATTTGTAAGTTAATATGTATTTGCAGTAACAGTGAACATTACTAATAGTTGAATCGGAAAATTATATAGAATATGACATATGGTGTGAATTTGCTCAGTATGATAGCCGTGCGCGAGGCGCCTTCTGATAAAGCAGAAATGGTAAACCAGCTTTTATTTGGTGAGGTTTTCGGAGTGGAAACCATACAGGGCAACTGGGCATTTATAGTTTCAGCTCATGATCAATATAAAGGATGGATAGACAAAAAACAGATGATGGGTATCGGAGAGCAGGAGTATAACCGTATGACGTCCGATGATATTCATGTATGTACTGATATTGCGCAGGTGGTTTTTAATAAGTCTACCGATGAAATGATACCGGTGGTGGCCGGTAGCAACCTCCCTTCACTTGATAAGAACAACAGCTTTGTAATTGCCAATCGCGAATTTGTGTATGAAGGAGTGAAGGAAGACCTGGTAAGAGGAAAAATGCCGCATCAGATCCCCCAGATCGCTGAGATGTTCCTGGGTGCACCATATCTATGGGGCGGACGCTCGATTTTTGGATTGGACTGCTCAGGATTTACCCAGCTTGTTTACAAAATCGGCGGTTATTTTATCCGCAGAGATGCATCAGAACAGGCCATGGAAGGTCAGGATGTGGATTTTATCTCTCATGCTGAGCCTGCCGACCTTGTTTTTTTCGATAATGAAGATGGTGATATCACCCACGTGGGCATTTACATGGGAGGCAATAAGATCATCCATGCTCATGGTAAAGTACGTATTGATCATGTGGATCACCAGGGAATATATAATAAGGACGCCCGGCAATATTCCCACAAGCTCCGCCTGGTGAAAAGAATAGTATAGTAAAATCGGCCGGCTGTTAGTTTAATGTATGATTAGCCGCCCTGTGTTGATAATATCACCGGCATCTGTGGTGAATCGCAGATGATAAATGCCGTTACTCAGCCCGGGTTGCAGTTTTGCGTTACCGTTTTTTACTTCCTTTTGAAAAACCAGTTTACCTTCTGAAGAATAGATGCTGATGAGGCCTGACTTGTCAGTTCCGATACTGACATTCAGAATATCTCCCTGTACCAAAGGATTGGGCATAAGCAGAAGGTCAGATTTTCGTGCGAAATTGATTGTGATGATTTTTCCAGAAGTGGAGGTGCCGTCAAAATCTGTTTGTACAAGTTTATAGTAATTAATGCCTTCTGCCGGATTCCTGTGAAGATAACTGTAGTTTTCAATCTGGTTGGTATTGCCGTTTCCCGGTATTTCTGCTATACGGGTGAATTCGCTGTTTCCGTCAGAGTGAAAAAGAGTAAAATG
>JBEPXQ010000119.1:0-1149 GCA_041641835.1 Bacteroidales bacterium | reverse complement strand
AATGATCATTGTTGATTTCTGATGCGGTAGCCCATAGCAGGCGGGAGCAGCCATTTTCTTTGCGGCCTTCAAACCTTATCAGCTCTACCGGATACGGATCATTGTCGGGTTGAGCTACATCCGGATATTCTTCCTGGGGCACAGCTGATGCATCAGACAGATTGATATAAAGAATAACATCATTGTAATCCTTATCGGAATTGGTTCCCACTTGCAACTGATCATCCCAGCCAATCACATACTTATTTACCGTGGAATAATAGGCGATGGCGTTTTGTTTGGAGTTTACCTGCGTAGAGCCGTCATCATTCAGATCATAGGTGCTATAGAGATGTTGCGCTGATGAGTTCACCTGGTTTATGGTACTATTATTCCAGCCGTCGGAAATAAGGAAAAAACCTATAGTGGTTCCGCTATGAAAAGTGCCCAGATCCACGGTGGTGCCCCTGCTCATTTGCGAGTTATCCACATTGGGAAAAACCACATGCAGGTTTAAACCGGAAACTGATGAGGGAGGACTTCCCGTTGAATAGGTGTAATAACCCACTGAATTCTGATAACCCGCATCTTCTGTTACATAGGTGAGCGAAATACTGGTGCTTGCTTTTATATCCAATCCACCATGTGTTGGATTTAAAAAATGGCTGTAAGGACCGGACAGGTTAGGAGAAGTGAAAACACTCAATAATTCTGTAACCTCGCCGTCACTTACTGTAATGCTGCTGGCATTGGACGGTATGCCGTTGCTGCCTACTGATTCATATATATAATTCTGAGCGTTAAGGGATATAACTACAAGCATACAGCCCAGAAAGCTGATGATTCCGGATGTTAATTTCATGATAACAGTTTTTTACACGCAATTACAATATTAGATATTTTTTTGTTAATAGCCAAATAGTAAATTTTTTTTATTTTTTGTAGGGGTCTTTGTGCAGATACAGTTAAAATCACCGGCATAAGTGCAGTTTTCCGAAAACATTATAAGCATTACTGTTGTTGCATTAAACACGAGGGGAGTGAACAGATAAGGTGCAGTTAAAGAAACAGATAATACTAAATACTAACAACTTAAAAAACTGAGATTATGGCTTTAAATTTTGACAAGTATGCACAGGAAGGAAATTATTTTATCAAAGAACTGGCACA
>JBEPXQ010000118.1:0-5916 GCA_041641835.1 Bacteroidales bacterium | reverse complement strand
ATTACCCAGATCATTCACATCGTATGATAATTCAGAATACAAATAAATATCCTCAAAAGGCTGGAGAAATATCTTATTTATTGACCCATCATCCTCAAGAAATGTTTGAACATGGTTTTGAATTTCGAGTTCCAGTTTATCAGCATCAACATCCGGTCTGGAAAGCAGGTATGTGTAATACGACATCCTGTTCCAGGCAGTAAGATCAACTCCGATTTTTTCAATATTGATAAGTGGGATTATAAGATCGAACTGCAAATGAGAGTATTCAGGGATGTCGTTAATTATACCGGTAACAGTAAGAGGAAATCGGTCATCAATAATCATTTGCTTGCCGTAAGCCTCAGATGCAGAACCAAAATACTTTTCCGCTGCTGTTCTGCTTAACACAATGGATTCAGGGCTGTCAAAGCAGTGTTCTGCATTTCCTTCCATGAACGGAAAACTGAATATCCGGAAAAAATCTGCATCTGCCATGGCAAACTTACCGATAAACTGCTGTCCATCAGCTTCCACCAACATCCTGTCCATCTGCTGAAAGCGGGTGGCGTGGGTAATGGCAGGAAAGTGTTGTTTTACGGTTGGGGCCAGTGGCCCTGGTGTGAGCGCTATCTCATCATGTGCATCCGGATATTGCTGCTGCTGAGCTACCCGGTAGATATTATCTGAGTTTTCATGAAACCTGTCATAGCGAAACTGATGTACCACCCATAGCAATATGAGCAGAACAGCGGCAAAAGCAAAAGCCAGCCCTACTATATTGATTATGGGGAACAGCCGCTTTTTCCAAAGGTTTCGAAAAACGTTTTTCAGATAATATCCCAACATGACATTGTTTAAACTGCGATGTTTTTAGCTGCGCTTGAACGTATATCCTCGTTGATCACCTGCCCGTCAAACAATCGCACAATGCGCTGGCTGTGCTGGGCATCAATTTGTGAGTGTGTTACCATCACAATAGTGGTTCCCTCGCTGTTAAGCTCCGATAGCATATTCATTACCTCTTCACCGTGAGCTGAGTCCAGGTTACCGGTAGGCTCATCCGCCAGGATCAGCTTTGGGTTGGCAACCACAGCCCGGGCTACTGCAACGCGCTGTTGCTGTCCGCCTGACAACTGCAGCGGAAAGTGATTCCTGCGATGCATTATCTGCATGCGCTCCAAAACCTCCTCCACACGGCGTTTCCTTTCTTTTGAACCCTGCTTCAGGTAAACCAAAGGAAGCTCCACATTTTCGAATACTGACAGTTCATCTATCAGGTTGAAATTCTGAAAAACAAACCCAATGTTGGATTTGCGCATTTTGGCTCTTTCCTTTTCGTTGAATCCGCTTACCTCCCGGTCCAGAAAATAATACTGCCCGGCGGATGGATTATCCAGAAGCCCCAGGATATTAAGCAGGGTAGATTTACCGCAGCCTGAAGGGCCCATTATAGCAACAAACTCACCTTCTTTAACCTCGAATGAAACCTGATTCAGAGCAGTGGTTTCTACCTCTTCCGTTCTGAATACTTTTGATAAATCGGTTGTTTTGATCATGATTATTTATTTTAGAATCAGTTTATCTTTATTTCCAAAATTGTCATAGGATGAAATAATTACTTTTTCGCCGGGATTCAAACCTTCCAGCACCTCATAATAGCGAGCGTTCTGTCTTCCAATCCTGATGTTGCGCTTGTGGGCAAATTCACCTGCTTCATCCACTACATACACCCAGTTTCCTCCTGTTTCCTGATAGAAACCTCCCCTTTTAAGGATAAGCGCCTGCCTTGGCGTACTGAATTTCAGCTTCAGCTGCACGGACTGCCCTTTCTTTAACTTGTCCGGCGGCTGGTCAACAAAAGCCAGATCGGCCCTGAAAATACCGTCTGAAATATCGGTGTAGATCTTCACTATTTCCAATACATAGGTTTTCCCCCGGAAATCAAATTCTGCTTCCTGCCCGCGGTAAACCCTGTTGATGTAGCGCTCGTCAATCTCTGACTCCATCTTATAGCCTTCAAGATCATCAAGTTGCCCGATGGTTTCTCCAGCACGCTTTGTTTCTCCGATGTCAGCAGAAAAAGACGACAACCTTCCGCTGATGGTAGCCGTCACATACAGGTTTGACAGCGATTTCTCCAGCATGTCCAGATTGTTCCTTATCCGCCCAATGGAATTGTTTATCTGGCTGATCTGGCTTACCGTGGATACTGAATCCAGCTCAGCCAGTTTTTTCTTTAGCTCCAGCTCACGCTTCAGGTAGTTGTAGGTTAGCTGAGCATCTTCAAATTCTTTGTCAGAAATAACTCCTTCCTTATGAAACTGCTTTTTGCGGAGAAAATCTTTCCTGGCTAGTTCAAGCTGATAGGAGATATTATTCAATTCCTGCTTACGCGTATAAACATTTTGCTTAAGCCCGATACGGGAATTCTGAAGATTGTTCATCACATCATACATCCTTGATTCCTGCTCCATATACTGAAGTTCCTTATCGGTGTTGGAAAGCTTAAGGATAGTATCTCCCCGCAGCAGAGTATCACCATCTTCCACGAATATCTTTTCAACATATCCGCCCTGCACCGCGTCCAGATAGACGGTTTTCTTGGGGATAACGGTGGCATCTACAGGTATATATTCCTGGAACTGGTCTTTTTTAACTGATGCTATTGAAAGGTGTTCTTTCTCAACCTTAAGTCTTGATTCATGGCTTCTGAAAAAGATCAGCCACAAAACAAAACCGAGAAAAACTGCACCTATAACCAGCATTAATATTTTCTGCCAGCTCCATTTTTTCTTTTCAATTTTACGGTCCATTCCCATTTTACGCAATTTAACAGCCCTTATTACAACACTATGCCAGCTTACACTAAATTATGTATGCCAGCTTATTACGGCGCACCCTGCAAGCCCTTCCGGTAAGCAACCGTTCACTAGCGATCAATTTTTTGTACATTTTTGAACAGTATGTATAAATTTATTACTTTAGTGCAAATAAAAACAACCCTGAAATTATGGCGAAATTAGAGGCAAAAGTACTGATTGTTGACGATGATCCTGACATTCTCGTAGCTGCCAGGTTATTCCTGAAAAGACATATACAAAGCGTTCACACGGAGCAAAATCCGAAAAACATACCGCAGTTAATGCAGAATGACAATTATGATCTGATCCTGCTGGACATGAACTTTTCCAGGGATGCCACCAGCGGTAAAGAAGGTTTTTTCTGGATGAACAGGATACTGGAGATCGATCCCTCTGCCGTGGTTATCCTTATCACTGGGTACGGTGATGTGGAACTTGCCGTACAGGGGATCAAAGAAGGAGCCACCAACTTTTTGTTAAAGCCCTGGGATAACAATAAGCTACTGGCTACCATTACGGCTAATCTAAAGGTGAGGCAGTCGAGGAAGGAGCTGGAGGAACTCCGCTCCAAGAACAGGATGCTGCAGTCGGATACCGACCAGAAATTTTCCACAATAATCGGCAACTCCCCCTCTATGCAAAAGGTGTTTGCCACGGTAGAAAAAGTTGCCCGCACCGATGCCAACGTGATGATACTTGGAGAAAACGGCACGGGCAAAGAAATGATAGCACGGGCTATTCATCGCTCGTCCAACCGAAAAGATGAGGTCTTCGTTAATGTTGACCTTGGTGCCATCAGTGAATCGCTTTTTGAAAGTGAGTTATTTGGCTATAAAAAAGGTGCGTTTACCGATGCCAAAGAAGACCGTGCAGGACGTTTTGAAACGGCCAACAAGGGATCCATTTTCCTGGATGAGATTGGCAACCTTTCAGTGAGTCTGCAGGCCAAGCTACTTAGTGTGTTACAGAACAGAAAAGTAACCCGGCTGGGCTCCAACAAGGAAATCCCGATAGATGTGAGGCTGATTACTGCTACCAATATGCCGCTCTACGAGATGGTAAACGAGGGCAAATTCCGCCAGGATCTGCTTTACAGAATCAATACCGTCGAGGTAAACCTCCCCCCACTGAGAGAACGAGTTGAAGACATCCCGCTGCTAGCCCAGCATTTTCTGGATATCTACAGCAAAAAATATAAAATGCCACAGAAACGCATTCAGACTTCCACCATGAAGCGGCTGCAAATGCACAACTGGCCGGGAAACATACGCGAGCTGCAACACGCTGTTGAGCGCGCTGTTATCCTGAGCGAATCTTCCATCCTTCAACCTGAGGACTTTTTTATGAACCAGAATGATGATCAGAAATCTTCGTTTGACCCCGGTGATATGACACTGGAAGATACCGAAAAGATGATGGTCAGGAAAGTTCTGGATAAACATGGCGGCAACATCAGTAAAGCTGCCAAGGAGCTGGGGTTAACCCGGGCATCGCTATACAGAAGAATTGATAAATATGGCCTTTAAAAATTTTCGCTTACAAATATTGATCAGGGTCATCCTGATCAGTTTTTCGGTAATTCTGATGATGTGGCTGCTGGAAACCGGCAGGCTGCAATTTACAGCATCGCTTATCGGCCTGACGGTTATTGTCCAGATCATCGCTTTAATACGCTTTGTGGAAAAAACCAACAATAAGGTAACCCACTTGTTGGAAAGCATCAGGCATTCAGATTTCTCCACCTCTTTTACTACCCATGGACACGGAAAGAATTTTGACAAACTTCACACGGCTTTTAACGAAGTAATCCAGGAGTTTAACAAAACCCGGGCCGCAGAAGAGGAGCACTTCAACTACCTTCAAACGGTAGTTCAACATGTGCAGATCGGCATCATCTCATATCGCAAAGACGGAAAGGTTGACTTATTTAATAATTCCGTTAAAAAACTCTTCGGTATCTATAACCTGAGAAATATTCAGGAACTGGCAGCAATAAAAGAAGAACTGCCAGAAGAATTGCTGAAGATGAAAAGCGGAGAGAAAAAACTCTTCAAACTGGTGGTTTCCGAAGAAATGATGCAACTTTCGGTACATGCCACGGAGTTCCGTCTCAAAGGCGAAGAATACATTCTGATCTCGCTGCAAAATATCTACAGCGAACTTGAAGAAAAAGAGATAGAGTCATGGCAAAAACTCATTCGTGTACTTACACACGAGATCATGAACTCCATCACTCCTATTTCATCTCTGGCATCCACCATGCAGGAAATGTTTCAAAACGATGATGGTGAACTAATGCAACCTTCGGAAGTTGATGAGGACACGCTTGAAAGTGTGCAGACAGCATTGAGCACGATCAAGAATCGCAGCCAGGGCTTGCTCAACTTCGTGGAAATCTATCGTAATCTTACCAGGATACCAAAGCCTAATTTCCGGCATTTCGAAATACGGCAACTCTTTGACGACGTTAACCAGCTGTTGCATATGGAGATGAAGGAAAAAAACATTAGGTGTGAGTCGGACATCAGACCTGAAAACCTAAAGATCACAGTTGACCCCGACTTGCTGGAGCAGGTGCTGATCAACCTGGTGCGCAATGCCATTGATGCACTGGAAGGAAGAGAAAACCCGCAAATTTATGTGAGAGGGTATCTCAACAGCCAGAGCAAAGTTACCATTGAAGTAGCAGACAACGGGCCAGGAATTAAGAATGACATCCTGGAGAAAATATTCGTGCCTTTCTTTACCTCCAAGAAAACAGGTTCGGGTATAGGTCTTAGCCTTTCGAGGCAAATTATGCACCTGCACAAGGGCAGAATAACAGTTAAGACAGAAGCTGGTGCAGGCACTAGCTTTTTACTTACATTTTAATTATTTTAGATGCCGGGAAGGGAAACACAAATCAGCACCAAAATGAACAAAAATGACATAATGGAAGCATTTTACCGGATGCGAAGAATCCACACCATAGGCACCATAGTGGTGGTTTTGCTATTAGTGGCAACAATACTCTATACATACATCAGCGGCCCATTGCTGGATTACAGGATTGAAAAGGATTTTATTCTGAGCC
>JBEPXQ010000117.1:0-5956 GCA_041641835.1 Bacteroidales bacterium | reverse complement strand
CCGCGGCTAACCTTCATCATTACCGGTAACATTCGCTTGATCTCCTGTTCTCGACTTCAGGGAAGTAAAGCTATGATGGGCCGGTCGTCCAGATCACCATTCCTGCGAAAATCAGCTTCATCAAAGTTTCTTTCCCGCTTCTCCAGTTCGTCCAGCAGCGGATGCCCAACAAAATGTACATCCATCTCATGTTTGCGGTAGAAATCCTTTTCAAATGGCAGGATCACAAACATCTCATCCACTACTTTTTTGATTTTGTGGATGCGGTTTTCTTTCCAGGCCCATATCTGTGGTGAGATATAATAGGCTACTTTTATCCCCTTTAAATTGGCAAACTCTGCTATCCTCAGGTTAAATCCCGGGTAATCAACCAAAATCAGAAGGTCAGGATTATAATCCGACAGGTCTTCCTTGCACTGCTTCAGGTTTTCGAGGATTATCCTCAGATTTATCAGCACCTCGGCAAAGCCCATAAAAGCATGATGTTTATAGTGCTTCACAAGCACTCCACCCTGTTGTTGCATGCGATCACCTCCCCAGAAGCGGAATTCCGCTTCAGTATCCTTCCTTTTGATCTGCTCCATAAGATTGGCCGCATGCATGTCACCGGAGGCCTCACCGGCAATTAAATAGTATCGCATGATCAGAATGATTTCAGAAAGAAAACGAAAAAGACAATGGTGTAGGCAAAGGTAGCCATTAGAACACCCCTGCCGGTTTTATCTCTTTTTCTGCTGGTAAGAAAATATCTTAGCACAAAAACATTCAGCACGATACTCACCAGCATAATTGTATTATCCTGCAGGATCACCCGGTTGTATAGACCCTCAAAGTAACCATTCAGGTAATAAATAATAACAAACAGAACAACAGGAGCTATAAGCCCCAGAATTACTCCCAGAAGGATAGAGTCTTTTTTAAAAAAGTCAAGCATCTTTTTCCCAGCTTTTTAATTCCTTAATAGCCTGATGGGCGGTAAAGTCAAACTGAATTGGCACCAGTGATGCATAGCCGTTTTCCAGTGCCCACTCGTCAGTATCTTCTCCCAGATCAACATTGTTGAAACGCCCTTTCAGCCAGAAATATTCTCTTTTCTGCGGGTCTGTTCTCGGCTCAAAATCCTCTTCCCAGAATGCCCTGGCCTGCCGGCACACTTTCAAACCCTTCAAAGGCATTCCATCAGTAAGCGGGAAGTTCATATTCAGGGCCGTACCTTCGGGAAGTCCCTCATCCAGTACTTTGCGGATGATCCGCTTCACGTACTTTTCAGCTGGTTTAAAATCAGCCTGGGGAGAATAATCCAGTAAAGAAAATCCAATGGAGGGGATGCCTGCCATAGCACCCTCCAATACCGCCGCCACTGTGCCTGAATATATAATGTTTACGGATGAATTTGAGCCGTGGTTTATGCCGCTCACCAACAAATCAGGCGTACGGTCCAACACGCGGTTTTTGGCTATCTTCACAGAATCAACCGGTGTTCCATTGCAGATATACACCGGATAGCCATAGCCGTTATCCACGCGCTGATACTTCAACGGTGTTTCAATGGTGATGGCATGTCCCTGCCCTGATCGTGGTTGATCAGGTGCCACCACAACCACATCACCCAGTTCGCTTGCATAATCAGCCAGTGCTTTCAACCCGGCAGCATGCACCCCATCATCATTGGTTACTAATATCAAAGGTCTCGACATATCTTATTTTTTATCTATGCAAAAATAAGGATTTATTAGCTAAATCAGGAAAAAAGAGCTCATATATATTAATCATTCAGGCTGATGCATTTGACAACAACAGCCTGAATCACTGGCTATAGAAAATATAATACAGTCTGGTAAACCGGGTATAACAGCTTGTTTGAACCGGCTCAGGCGGCCAATGTTAAAACTGAAAATAAGTGCGTACCCTTACATTAAACCAGTCAGGCCCACTACCCTATCTGTAAAGCTGGGAATTATCCACAAAAATCAGGTAATCATCAATTTTATCACCCTTCATATTAAACTGGTTACAAAAGGGTACTTTCAGTGAGCTGCCATCATGCCGGAAGTAAGTTACCTGCCCGGTTACAAACCAGGTTTCACCACTTTGCCATTCCCTTAGATCAGAATGTCCGGTATGGTCAATGCTTTTGAAGAATTCATCCAAAAATGCTTTAATGTTTTCTCTGCCCTGCACCACAGGTAAGTTAGCAAACCTGAAGCGTGCATCATCTGTGAGAAATTCAACAAACTCACCTGATTCTGAGTTGTCCACTGTTTTAAAAACCTTCTCAAACTTCATATTTTACTAATTTTTAATTAAATAACAAGTTGAAACTGCATCATAAAAAATAATCATTGGTGAATGCGTAACTAATTTTTTCCATCATGCTTGTTTTCGCCGCTTCTTATTTAAAATTATTATAAATAGGAAACTCATTTGAGCCCTGATTGTTCAAAAGACAAACAAGAGATTCTATGGATACAAAACTTATAAAAGCCAAAGACCGTGGCCATGCTGACCATGGCTGGTTAAAGACCTGGCATTCGTTCAGTTTCGCCTCATATTATGATCCTGGTAGAATGCACTTTGGTGCCCTTCGGGTATTGAATGACGATATAATTCATGCGGGGGAAGGCTTTGGCATGCATCCGCACAACAATATGGAAATTATCACCATTCCGCTGAGCGGTGCGCTCACCCACGAAGACAGTATGGGGCACCGGCAGGCGATAACAGAAAATGAAGTACAGGTAATGTCAGCCGGCTCCGGAATCAGGCATTCCGAATTTAATCACTCTGACTCGGAAGCAGCAGCTATCCTGCAATTATGGATATTTCCCCGGGAGGATGATATAACACCGGTATATGATCAGAAAAAGTTCCGGCAGCAAGAGCGTGAGAATAAATTTCAAACCCTGGTTCATCCTGATTACGAAGAAGGCGGACTGGCAATTCACCAGGATGCCTGGATCTCGCGTGCGGATATCAGTGCGGGAAAGACGGTCACCTACAGTCTGAAAGAAAAATCTAATGGTGTGTATGTTTTTTTGATAGATGGGCAAATTACCATAGCGGAAACAGATCTGGCAAAACGGGATGCCCTGGAAGCAGAAAACACCGACAGCCTGAAGGTATATGCTGCCACGCAATCGGATGTTTTAGTGATTGAAGTGCCCATGGGGTAATAATGCCGGCAGATTTTATACTTTTACACCATGGAAGAATTCAGTCTTGAAACAGAATATATCCCATTGATCAGCCTCCTTAAAGCGTTGAACTGGGTGGAATCCGGAGGAATGGCCAAAATGGTGGTGGAAGATGGACTTGTTGTGGTGAACGGTGAGCAGGAGTTTCGTAAACGACGGAAAATAGTACCTGGTGACCTGGTCTCTCTGGATGAAATGCAGGTAAAAGTAATATAAGACGTTGGCTCAGACACAATTTTCATTACTTCAGTTCCATTGCACGAAGATTCTGCTTTTTCCCTGGTAGTCATCTATCTGAAGTCAAGCCATGTTTTGTTATCACCCTTGATATAGATCTGTTTAGTGAGGTTTCCTTACGAATTGCTGGGTGAATACTTCTGTGCCTGCCACCACCGTCAGGAAATAAACTCCAGCCGGAAGATCATTTACAGGGACCTGAATAACAGCTTCAGCATCAACTCGAAGATCCTTTACTACAGCAGCCTTCTGATCGCAGATTGTGATTTTCACTTCATCTTGTTTCCAGCTTTTAGTAATAAATAGTTTATCTGTTACCGGATTAGGGTAAATATGAAGGCTGTTTTGCCTGGCATTTGCTGCAGAAAGCTCCGGCAGAAACTCTTCCAGTTCCTTAATCATAGCATTGCTGGTATCCACAGCCCAGAAATATCCGCAGGCATATGTGATGTCCGTTGAACGAAAAGGCAGGAAAAACTTCCAGAATTCAGCAGAACCGTCGCTTCCGCTAAGGATATTTCCATTATCACGTATGGCCCATATAATATTGTTCAGGCTGGTCATCCCCAGAAAATGCGTGCAGCAAAGGTAATTTCCCTGTTGGCTGATAAAATCATATTCCCATAAACACGGACCAAAATAGCCACGGAATGAAACATATAATTTATTATTCTGAGAACAGATACCAAAAAAATCGCCATCCTGAGTGGAGGGATATGGTGCTTTCACAAGTATGGAATCCAGCTTCGCTCCTGTATTCTGGTCAAGTTTGTAAACAGCAAACACAGGATATACCGAGCTGCCCACGAGAGTGTCCGTTACCTTGATTGAATTCATTGCCCACAGACTTCCATTGAAGTACGTCAACCCGCGAAGCCCGGAATTTTGTACCTGAATGGAATCTAAAACCTGCCCGGTGTAAGAAGTGCGGTATATCTTTCCATTTTGCGAATCTGATATCAAAAAGGCGCTGCCATCCCAGGTTAATCCCCAAGGATTTGCACAGGGTGAAGTAAACTGGTCTGTTACCTGTATTGTATCAATCTGGGCTGATACAAAAGGGACATTAGAAAACAGCAAAAAAGCTGCCATTAGTACGTGCAATTTTTTCATGACCATGGTTTAAGTTACTAATATATTGAATGTTATACCTACATTTATACCAATAATGATAATCTATTGAACATCTGAACCTTATAACGTTAAACTCCATTCGCAGGAAGTATGCACTGTTCGCTATCATCCAATGATTGTACGAAAACCAACAATTCCGAAAATCTTAAAATATCTTAAAAAGCAACATTTAATTATTTCATCGTGTAACTATTACCTGGTCATATGGTCATAATGTAAATTTAAAAATTATAAACAAATCCAGTATGCAAAGAAAAAATTATTACATCTTAATTGTTTTACTTCTGTCATCGTGGAGTGTAAAGAGTCAATCGCTAAACCCGGGGGCGGAAATCTTGAATCCCTACCTTGATAATCCAGCATTTATTTCGCAAACAGATAGTTTGCGAATTAATTTAAGGACTTCAAGTCTGAACAGCATCATTGATTTTGGCCCCAGCTTAAAATTAGGGTCTGATTTTTTGTATTCACCCACAGGAAAACGAAGTAGCTTTATGGCTGGATATAGTTATGCCTCCAGAGTAAGTGATGAGCATCTCCACAGCTTGCGTTTGGGTTACGCTTACAAGCATTCATTTAATCAGGATCTTTTAATTTCGATGGGAGTTTTTTTAACAGGCTCTCATTTTAGAACCCGGTATGATTATATTCCAGAATCGTATAACTATGCTGATCATTCCAGGGGGCATAAGCTTAGCATGACACCTGCCCTTTTGGTAAAGTATAAAAACCTGAAGCTAAGCTTAAGAACTAAAATGTATCTATTTGATGTGACAAAATACAGCCATTTACAGCCTGAGAATGATCATACAGTTGATAAAAGTCCTTACCTGTTTGAGAGAAGCGCCATGTTGTCTTATAAGTTTTATTTAACTCCCAGGCTTCCACTTGAACCTTATTTTAAAGCAACAGGACCAATGAAAACAATTAATCCGCAACAGATAACACGGTCCTGGTTTTATGATGTAGGGGCTATCCTGCACATCAGTGATGCTGTAAGGCTCGGCACCGGCTATTCTACCGCAGTAGATACTAAGCTTGGTTTATATCCACACGTTTATAATAGCCTTTATGCTTTTGGCTCTTTCAGACTATCAAAAAATCTGGAGTTATCAGCTACAGGTAGTTATCATCTAAACAGCATGACAGACAAAAGCCGGTTTAACTTTGGCGGACAGTTAAGTTTGTTTTTCTAAGGATCATAACGTTCCTGACGAAAGTGAATTACACAAGTGGTTCACTAATAGAAAAGCGGAATTAAACCCTAATTCCGCTTTTCTGTATTTATAAATAAAATGGTTTTTTTATAATTGCTTTGAGTATTTAGCTCCTTTGGCAATGAGCATACTCCTTACTTCATCCCGGCTTACACCTTTATATTCATTTTTGAA
>JBEPXQ010000116.1:0-5986 GCA_041641835.1 Bacteroidales bacterium | reverse complement strand
CTCATATACCCTTGCTTTATGCGATGCAAAGATAAGAAAATCAGTGGTGAATGTAGTGTTAGGTTTTGGGAGGAGTCAAGCTTGCTAACAGGTGGAATCAAAGGCCGGGCCAGCACGTTAAATAAAAGAAATATATGTATAGATTTTGTCGTTTTCTATACAAAAGAAACTATCTTTGTATAGATTCTTAGAAATTCTTTACATATATGACAAGCTGGAGATTAACAGAATTACCATTAAACGTTGACCTGGAAACTAAAAAGGTTCTAAAGGCTTTACCTGCAGCACATGCTGCCCTGGCTGAATTAAAAGGAGTTGCATCTGTAATTCCAAATCAAAACATTCTGATTAATACACTTGGATTACAAGAAGCAAAAGACAGTTCTGCAATTGAAAATATTATCACAACACACGATGATTTATATAAATCAGAACTTAATCTTGATGCTTTTAAATCTCTTCAGGCCAAAGAAGTTCAGAACTATATTGCAGCATTAAAAAAAGGATTTGATTTAATTACACAAACGGGATTGCTTACCAATAAAAGTATTTTACAAATTCAGGAAGTATTAGAAGGCAATAAAGCAGGATTCAGGAAGTTAACAGGCACAGCTTTGAAAAACTCTGTTACAGGGGAGGTCATTTATACTCCTCCGCAGGATTTTGAGGAAATAAGGCGATTAATGGCTAATCTTGAACGGTACATGAATAACTCAGAGTTACAAGAAGTTGACCCACTCATAAAAATAGCTGTTATACATTTCCAGTTTGAAAGTATTCATCCGTTTTATGACGGGAACGGCAGGACCGGCAGGATTATAAATATCCTTTATTTGATTCTGGAAAAACTTCAAACATTACCGATTCTTTATTTGAGCAGTTATATTATTAAAAACAAGCCTGACTATTACAGACTTTTACAGAAAGTCAGAGAAGAAAACTCATGGGAAGATTGGGTATTATTTATAATAAAAGGAATTGAACAAACTTCAAAGGAAACAATTTACCTTATCACGAAGATTAAGGAGCTAATGCTTGATTACAAACACAGGTTGCGTGATAATTATAAATTTTATAGTCAGGATTTGCTCAATAATTTATTCAAACATCCCTACACCAAGATCGAATTTGTAGTAAATGATTTGGGCGTTTCCAGACTAACAGCAGCAAATTATCTGAATAAACTTGCTGAAGATAAGATGTTAAGAAAAGACAAGCTGGGAACAGGAAACTATTACATCAACGAAGAATTATTTAGCTTACTGGCAAATAGATAAAAATCCTTTAAGGAACTCCGCCAATCATATTTCATATCCCAGGGTTTGAAACCCCGAAGCGCAGCGCAGGGGATGGAAACCCTGAAACAAAAAAATTGGAATAATGCTAAACGAAGAATGAACGGTTTCTTATACTTATTCTACAGGGCCAGCATTTCGCCACAAATTCACTGAAACAGGTAATCCAACTGTAATCCGTAAACCATATTCCTTACTTTATAATATTCATGAACAGTAAGTAACGAATAGGAAAACCGCAAACCCAGAAGTAATCTTTCGGTTCTTTTTCTGAAAAGCGGAAATTCCAGCATAGAAAACCAGGAAAAGTCATAATCCTTAAAAAAAAGCACTCTATTTATAGCCAATTTAATAAAGCAGAGGATAAAACAGACCCAAAAAACAACAACTCCCTGAAGATTTTGCAAATTTTTCAGGGAGTTTTGTCCTTAAAAGCAATCGTTACTTCGTTAGTTTACCTTGACTATCTTCTTTCGGGCCACAGCATTTTCAAAACAGACCACCAGATTATAAATTCCAACAGGCAGATGGGATATATCATATCTATCTGTTGATAATAGCCTTAACGGTACTTCCTGACCATGGTTGTTAAATAGCAAAACTTCCTTTAGCGGTTGATTATCTTTTACCTCTATACGGAGATAATCTTCTGTCGGGTTAGGAAATACACTGATGTCAGTACTTTCTGCATCATCTATCCCCGTGACTATGTATATGAAATAGGTTGCTCCCAGGGCAGTTTTCGTGCAGCCTTTGGTGTCGGTAACCGTGGCTGTGTAAAATATGCTGCTGTCCGGTTTAGCCCAGAACCCTGAAGCCAGGTTTGTATCACTTAAACCATGAGATGGGTTCCAGTCGTAGAACGTATAATTTCCATACCCTCCCCCAATATTTGGAACTTCGTTAAGGTAAACAGAATCCCCAGGATTAATATAGTAAGTCCAATAGAAAAGGTGATAACCGAAATGGGAAAAGGTAAAAATGACCGTATCAACGTCCTGGCATCCCAGGCTGTCGGTAACTCTAACGAAAAAAGTCAGCGAATCCTCTTTATAGTAGGACAAAATTGGATTCGCGATCGTGGTATCATCCAGTATATCTGATGCATATATATAAGGCTTTGAAGATACGCCTAAGTATATAGGATCAATCCACCATTCATAAGTATAGGGTCCTGTCCCCCCGGAAGCGGTCGGGTTACCGCCCAATTGGATGGAATGTGTCTCCGAACAATAATGGCTGTCAGTACCGGCATCTGCAGTGCACTGTGCATGGAGAAAGGCAGGTATAAAAAACAGCAGGATAATAGTAAGATGTTTCATAATGGTGTAAAAATTTTTATTCTATTATAAGATTTTTGGCATCGCGTGTAGCGCCATAAGCCAAATCGGTTTTCAATTTCTACCATATGTGCTTTAGCTGTTGAAGTTGATACTAATGATGTTAAAACCATTAACATCAAATAAACGTTAACTTTTTTCATTATAAATTATTTTTAGGGTTACTAATATCTCACTAAATTAACTATTTTATATTTAAATCTCCAAATTATTTTTTCGTTTTCTTTTTAGGATTATATTAATTTTTCCGGATCAAAATATACGCCACAAATTCACTGAAACAGGTAATCCAACTGTAATCCGTAAACCATATTCCTTAGTTTATAATATTCATGAACAGTAAGTAACGAATAGGAAAACCGCAAACCCAGAAGTAATCTTTCGGTTCTTTTTCTGAAAAGCGGAAATTCCAGCATAGAAAACCAGGAAAAGTCATAATCCTTAAAGTACCGGGCATCTGCACTGCCTGTGCGGGAAACAAATTCATTCATTGTAACTTCTGACATAAATAATTTTGCAAAGGCAAAGCCGGATTCAGCGGAAAAGTTCCTTTTCCCGTAATTTAGTTCATGACCATAAGAAACCGGAACCTCAACGTAATTTAATCGCAACACCTCAAACGACTTGGTGCCATACCGGCTGCTGAATGCATATACACTGCCCTTTTGGATATAGCGAAGCTCCAGGTTAAAATAATTCTTCTGATCCCGGCTGTACCTGACTGAAAGGCCTGCAGACAGCCCGCCTCCGCCATATACCGATCCATTGAAGTTTTGCCAGTAATTGTTGCTTTCACCTTCAATCTGTATCCCGTTCAGGTTGAGGAAAACACCTCCTGTGAACCGTGATGTTTGACTGTGGCCGCTTACGGCAACCAGGCTGAATATGAAGATCACTATGATTTTTTGCATCCTGAAAGCGATATGACAGATAACGATAGGGATTAGTGTAATAGTATAGCACTAATGGTTTGATATTATTATATTTGTAACGAAATCGGGTTAATTAGCCTTAAAATCGATGATTATGAACACAAGGGTTTCAATTTTAATCATTTCGCCTTTTACAGTTTCTTGTTTGTATTTCTTTACGAAAATGTCATTAATGAAGCATGTCCGTGTTTGTGCTGGTACAGGCATAAATTGACAATAAATGAACCTGAAAAGACATTTTCAGAAATAAGGATTACAAAAAAGATAGCCCGGAAGTATTTGCATCTCTGATGAATATAGTTATGAAACAAAAGATTGTCTTGATTCTGTTATCCCTTGCTTTGTTGTCGCATGCGTGTCAATACAGGCAGCCCGAAAGTGAAGCATCAATTTCAGATGATACAATCTCTGTGGATGATTCTGTAACAGCATTACTGGAAAAGGATATACCTGATCAGGTGATAAGTGATACGACTCTATACAATCCATCCTATCGGGCATTCTATGGCGGATTAAATATTAAAACAATAATTAAGCTTTATCATATGAAGTTTACTTCTTCCGGCCCTGCTAATCCGTTAAAGATCCGGTGCAAACCAGAATACAGTGATACAGCTACCGGGATTTATTTTTTATATGGTGAAGATGGGTTTCATGCCGATGTGTATGTATCCATTTACCGGAAAGGCTTTTATGACTCTGATACAACCCAGCGGATCAATAAAATATATGTTTATCACGAAAGTTGCCGGTTTTCTGAATATTTCCCTTTTCAAATAGGACAGGAACTTCCGAAGGATAAATGTTTTATGAAATCAAAGGAATCTGATCTTTTCATATTCAAAGAGAAAGATTACACTTTCTGTCTGCTTGTGGAGGATAACAGGATTTTATCTTTCCTGATACAGCGAAATTATTGCCCGGAGGTAATACTTGATAAGTCCGAGTCACAAAAATTTAAAAGGAATATGAGGAGAAAGCATGAATGGAACCAGGAAATGTAGTTAAAAAGCATTATATACAGGAAGCGTATCCCAGGGTTTCAAACCCCGCAGCGCAGCGCAGGGGATGGAAACCCTCCTCCCGTTTACAGAAAAAAAATCCAGTTGGCCCCTACTTCTCTACCAGCCCATCACTGATTACCTGCTCGGCCTGTTCGCGTATGGATTGTGAAACGGGAATAAACTCGATGTCCAGATTGTTTTTTGCACGGGTATTGTCAAAGTAAACCGGTATCCCTACATTTTGCCGAATGAATTTCCAGTTGAAGCCGGAGAAAGGACCCACCAGAAACAGCAGCCATTTGGGAATAGAAGAGCCGGGTATTTTATACTGGTCTCCCAGGTGATCATGCAGGATTTTTGCCAGTTCAGGCATGGATAATGTTTCTGACACCAGGATGTGCCTTCCTTCAGCATCTGGCTTTGTTGCCGCATTTAGGTGTGCCATGGCTGCATTTCGCACATCAACCATTCCGAAATACAGTTCTGGTACACCGCTTTTATATGTGCCATTAAGAAATGATATTATAAGGCTGATACTGGTGCTGTCTTTACGTTTTGTGATGGAAGGCCCCACTACAAAACCGGGATTTATAACCGCGAGTTTCCATCGCTGCTGTTCATTGGCCATTTGCCAGGCAACCTTTTCGGCTTCGGTTTTTGAATAGGAGTAAGCCTGGTGTTTTTCGCTGCTGCTGGTATTCCAATGCTCTTCTGTGAACTTAGTTCCCTCGATATTCTTAATATCAGCATTATCGCCATAAATGGCCGCAACAGAGGAGGTAAGCACTACCTTTTTCACGGATTTAGCACGGCTTACTGCTCTCAGCACATTCCTGGTTCCTTTCACAGCCGGTTCCACCAGTTGCTTTACCGGGTCTTTTATTCCGGATACTTTAAAAGGAGAAGCACTATGGATCACTACTCCGCAATCTTTTACGGCTTCATCAAAAGAACCCTCTTCAAGCAGGTCAGCTTCATAAAAATGCAGCTTGCCTTCTTTTTCCTTCTCCAATTGCTTCAGGTGAAAGATCTTTGCTTCATTACTAAGATCCCTTACTGTAGTATTCACCTGGTGGCCCTGCTCCAGGAGATATTTTATTATCCAGGAAGCTATGTAGCCGCTTCCACCGGTTACCAATATTTTCATAAATCAAAGTTTTATAGCCGGATTATAAACCGGTAATTTTCAAAGATACGAAATATTTGCAAGCCATTGATTTTAGCCTGCCGCTGAGAACTTCGTCAACATACTTGCTCAAAATGGATGGAGGTTTAGCACTTGCTCCTGATGGCGCGGACAACATGTCTGCGCTTTTTATTAATTTGTAGTTTCTGGGATGGGCTAATATATAAAGTATGAAGACGAGTAATATTATTCTTTGTAATCCGTTATTTTTTTTGTCAAACACTTTAAA
>JBEPXQ010000115.1:0-6047 GCA_041641835.1 Bacteroidales bacterium | reverse complement strand
GGAAAGATGCTCCGTGGCTGGCAGCCACATAGTCCCACATCATCTGGGCATGGCGGATATCATACAGCGCGTCATGCATTTCTTCTTCCGTGGCTCCCAGTTCCCAGGCTTTTCCTGCTTCCACATGGGCACGCACCAGTATTTTTTCTAGTTGGTCACGGGTTTCCTTGATCATGGTCTGGCGTTTATACACATTTTCTGTCAGCTCTTCTGCCGATTCCCTGTGGCAAACCTGGCAGGTGCGGTTGATCATATTCAACGGGCTTTGCACCTTATGATCGGAAAATTTCTGTCCTCCTTCATTCATATAAGGCATGTGACAATCGGCACAGGCAAGACCGCGTTCGGCATGTATGCCGGTGAGGAAAAGCTCGTAATCAGGGTGCTGTGCTTTTAGCATGGGCGCCCTGGAAATGCCGTGTGTCCAGTCGGAAAATTCCATTTCGTCATAATAAGCGATCACATCTTCTACCTTCATGCCTTTTTCCCATGGAAAAGTAAGGTAGGTTTTGTCTTTAAAATAATACTCCACATGACACTGCGCACAACTCAGGCGGCGCATCTGCTGATGGCTGGCATCTTCAATATCCATGCCTCTGGCCTCAAAAGCTTCAATAAGTGCAGGACGTGTGATACGAAGCGACATATCATCAGCATCATGACAATCAGCACAGCCAATAGGGTTAACGATCTGGTGGCCGCGGGTTTCCCAGCTTCCCTTGTAGAATTCGGCAGGACCTATCTCATTCATCACACGAGGAACATCAGGACTTTTACATGTCCAGCAGGTGTTGGGCATGGGGCTAGATTTTCCGTCCACCGGAGCTCCTGTACGAAGTGTCTCCCTGATATCATCAATAGCATACATATGTCCGCGGCTTTGCGTATAGTCTTTGGAAAAACCATATGCTGCCCAAAGTACCACCATACGTGGATCTCGCTCCAGCATATCAATGGGTACTGTACCATTGTATTTTGATTCAAAAAAAGTATCCTTTGTAGCCAGGTGCCGCTGGTATTGCTGAGGAAAGTTCCTGCCCCAAACAGCATTGCGGGGCTCCCACTGCGAATGCTCCACTCTGGGTGTGTAGGCAAATACTGCTTCTTCACGGCGTTCAATTACAGATGACGCCAACAGCCCCAGCAAAAAAACTATTACCATCGTAGCAAAAAACAGCAACCATCCTAACCATGGCTTTTCCTTTACTTGTTCACGAATAGGTTTCATAAGTGTAGATTTTTATTCATTGTTATTTTTGTTTCTTAATTCTCTGATCCATTCAGGCACTGCACTTTCCGGCAGGGGAACAATGGCATTGGGAGTGCTTGACAAACTCCGGTTGCTTCCATGTGGAACTTCCTGATGGCAATCCCAGCAAAGCCTCTCGTGCCTTACTTCCACCAGGTGCTTGCTGAAATTCCCTATTTTTCCTCCTTCAATCAGGTCTTCATGACATCTGATGCAGTTGCTCTGAACCGCTTCCACACCTGCAGGCTTTATCATAATGCTTTGCGGCTCGTTGCGCAGGGTGAATATGGTAGCATGCCGCAACCCATCCTTGGCTTTAAAGTAGTAATGATGCACATAATTATCATGGGGTACATGACAATCATTACAGTTGGTTTCTTCACGATGCGAACTGTGGTTCCAGGTGGCATACTGCGGCACCATAACATGGCAGTTAATACAGGTTTCAGGATCATCCGAAAGATAGGAGGATGCCCGTGATATATGAAAAAGGAATGCCACGAGTCCTACAAATATTCCCATCGAAATGATAACTGGCACACGCCAGCGTTCCGGTGGGTATAGTTTTTTAATGAATTTCATATTATTCGCGTTTATTTAATGCTGTTTTATATGTATCCAGCGCTCGTATCCTGGCTTTCCTGTGATCCACCATCTTTTTGGGATAGGACGTTTTGCTATAATCTTTCACCCATTTTTTTATGTATTTCTGCTCCAGATCAAATTTTTTTATCTGCGTTTCAGGATTAAATATTCTGAAATAAGGCGCGGCATCACATCCTGATCCGGCTGCCCATTGCCAGTTGCCGTTATTTGATGCCAGCTCGTAATCCAGCAGTTTTTCCGCAAACCAGGCTTCTCCCCAGCGCCAGTCTATCAAAAGATGCTTTGTAAGAAAACTCGCGGTTATCATTCTAACACGGTTGTGCATATAGCCGGTTTCATTCAGTTGCCGCATACCTGCATCAACTATCGGGAAACCTGTGTAACCGTCTCTCCACCGGTGATAATCACTTTCTGATACCCGCCATGGAATATTACTGTACTGAGGCTTAAATTCTTTGTCAACCACCCTGGGATGATAATAGAGTATCATCATATAAAACTCGCGCCATATCAATTGATCCAGAAAAGTCGAATTGAGCTCTTCTGCTTTTTTTACAAGCTTACGTATGCTGATGGATCCAAACCTAAGATGAATACCTAACCTGGTGGTACCCTCCATTGCAGGAACATCACGATACTGGTCGTAATCACGGATAGTTTTTTCAGGAATATTCGCCGGGGGGTAATCGATATTCAAAGGTTTAAAACCCATCCCTTCCAGCACCGGAAAGTCATGCTTTTCCTGCTGCAGGTTATGTAGATAATTTTCTGAATTGTAATAAGGAAGCTCTTTGCCCTTGTAAATTGATTTCCAGGTCTTGCTATAGGGTGTGAAAACGCTGTAAGGTTTTCCGTCACTTTTCACTACTTCATTCTTTTCAAAAACAACCTGGTCTTTAAAGGTTTTCAGTTGCACACCTTTGGTGGAAAGATAATCGGCCACTTCGCGGTCTCTTTGAATGGCTGCCGGTTCATAATCATGGTTAGCATAAACTGCTTTCACATCATACGCATTCAGAATTTCAGCAAACATCTCCACCGCCCGCCCGTTTTTAATCAGAATGGATGAACGGTGTTTTTTTCTGAACTGGTTATTTAATTCACTAATCTTATGATAGATAAAATTAACCCTCGCGTCATAATTATCCTGAAGTTTATTCAGTATGTCAGTGTCGAAAATAAACACGGGTATAACAGGGTATGAACCTGTAAGGGCCTCATACAAGGCATGATTGTCATCGGATCTCAGATCACGCCTGAACCAAAAGATGCTAAGCGGTTCTGACATAATAAAAAACGGCCTGCCGTAAAGCAAGCCGTTTGGTTTTGTTTAATTTATTTCATAACGATCAGAGCTGCAGGATCCAGCACCTGGAAGGTGAAAGATTCCATGAAATACAGCTCCACCTTTTTATTGTCGTGATTTTCATAGCCTATGGACAGGTCTTGTCCTAAAGTGAGGCGGAAATCACCACCCCTGGCTGAAACCAACAAGGCGCTTTCAATCTTGTGGGCAAGAATGATCTCACCTTCGATGATCTTCTCAACCTGCTTCCTCAATGGGTATCCCTGCATAAAGCTGTTTAGCTTTTCATAAATCTCGGGGCCAACAATCAGGTTGAATGGACCCTGAACACCTTTTTTCTGAAACCGAACAATTGCTTTGGAAATTATCCCGATGATATCATCCATTTTTTCCGGAAGATCCATAGCGCTGTGCTCACTGGCATTCAGCAGGCCTTCAATATTTGCCTGGCTAAAGCCATTGTAAATGGCGTTTTCTTCAAACTCCGCTATTTTATACGCGGCTTCCTGCAGGTTATCCAGATCAATATCCTCATTCCCGCGGGCTACATTATCAAGTTCCCAGATGTTGAGTTCAAAAGGTATTCTGGTTTCCACAAGAGGCATTAATTGATGAATGCCATACTGAACATCCTTTTTTCCCTGTTTTGAAGGAAGCTTAAGGCTGCCAAGTGGCACTGCCGCATGGTCAAGTCCTTTGGGTCCCTCAATGTCCACAAATTTACGTGCTGAAAGTGCTGTCTCCAGCGTATTTTTTGCATCTTCATTTATCTCTTCCCATGCCTTATCGGAGATGGGAGCTAATGATTTTCTTAGTATATCCATAATTTTCTTCTTTTATTTAATTTTTCCGATTCCTAAATCTGTACCGCTGCCTTCGCCTTCTTCATCTCCGCCTTCTTCTTCAAGATGAGCAATATTACCTTCTTTAAAAAGATAGGTCCTTAATTCTTCATCCCAGCCCGGCATAGTTCTTCTCAGCCATTCAATGGTCATGCAGGCGTGTTCTATCTCTTCATCACGGTTATGAGCCATGATTTCTTTCAGCTGCTCATCCTGGGTAAGATCAACACGCTGATGATACCAGTCAACAGCTTCTATTTCTTCTTTTAAACTATTCAGCGCCCGGGAAAAATCCCTTGCCTGATTACTAAGCTCTTCAGCTGGTTCATGATAATTTGACATATGTATGATTTTTAATGGTTTGCCTAAAGATATAAACTTCTTTTTATACAGTTTTAAACAAGATTTGTATGGCCTTGTTTAACCCTGTGAAATGTTCTTTTGAAAATCAGCTAATTATGTGCTACATTTTGCTCATATAGCTCTGATTTTTATCGTACTTTTGACTTATATAAAATAATTCTAAATTCATTGGAATGGCAAGAAAGAAGAAGAAAAGAAAAGGAAGTTCTAAAAACGCAATAGCTGAACAGGTTTTACATATTTTTGCCGGTGAACCATACACTGGTTTTAACTATAAGCAGGTTTCCTCCTCCATGGGACTTCGCGATAAAGCATCACGGGATCTGATAAAGCAAGTCATTTACGACCTGGAAAATGACGGAGCTTTGATACAGGAAAGACGCGGGAAGTATAAATTAAACCCGCAACATATAGGATATCAAGCGGAAAAACGCATGATAGAAGGCCGCGTGGATATGAAAAGCACCGGCAAAGCTTACATCATTACTTCTGAATGTGATGAGGATGTTTATATAGCGGCTAATAATACCGGGCATGCCCTTGATAAAGACCGGGTAAAGGTTTTTTTGTTTCCAAAAAGAAAAGGAAGAAAACTGGAAGGACAGATCGTGGAAGTTATGGAGCGGGGTCACAGCCAGTTCGTGGGAAACCTCGAGGTTTCAAAACGCTTTGCTTTTCTTGTTCCTGATAATCCTTCCATTACAGTTGATCTTTTTATACCTCTAACTGAACTGAAAGGCGCCAAAAATGGCGAAAAGGTTATAGGCGTTATTACCGATTGGCCTGAGCATTCTAAAAACCCATTCGGAAAAATAGTAACGGTACTGGGTAAGCCCGGGGAAAATGAAGTGGAAATGAACTCCATCCTGGCTACTCATGACTTTCCGCTTAGCTTTCCAAAAAAAGTGGAACAGGAAGCAGCTAAAATAAAAGAGGAAATTCCCTCCAAAGAAATTAAAGGAAGAAAAGATTTCCGTAAAACACTCACCTTCACCATTGATCCAAAAGATGCCAAAGACTTTGATGATGCATTATCCATTAAAAAGCTACCTGATGGAAACTGGGAAGTGGGTGTTCATATTGCTGATGTAGCTCATTATGTGGAACCGAATACAGCTCTTGACCAGGAAGCGTATAAACGGGCAACTTCGATTTATCTCGTGGATAGGGTTATCCCGATGCTGCCTGAGAAACTTTCCAACAAAGTATGTTCACTGCGTCCCAATGAGGAGAAACTTACATTTTCAGCCGTTTTTGAAATGACTGATGATGCTGTGGTGAAAAAGCGATGGTTCGGTAAGACCGTCATCAATTCTGATCACAGATTTACCTATGAGGAAGCCCAGGATATTATTGAAAACAGAAAAGGTAAATTTAAGGATGAAATTTTGAAATTGAACGAAATGGCACAAACTATGCGCAAACAACGCTTTGAAAAAGGTGCTATCGCATTTCATTCCACGGAGGTTAAATTTGAACTGGATGAAGAAAAAAGACCGGTAAGAGCATATGTAAAGGAGCAAAAGGAATCAAACAAGCTGGTGGAAGAATTCATGCTGCTGGCCAATCGTGAAGTAGCCGAATCCATTGGTAAACCAAAAAAGACTGAAAAGCCAAAAACTTTTATCTACAGGGTGCATGATGAGCCAAATCCTGAGAAGCTGTCAACAATGGCCGAATT
>JBEPXQ010000114.1:0-6055 GCA_041641835.1 Bacteroidales bacterium | reverse complement strand
ATTCCGGATGATTGCGATTATTCTTAACCTCCTGGGTGAGCCGGATCTGTCATTCGATTCTCCTGGCAGGTTTTTGCAAATATGTAAAATCCATTAGAACTGTAAACCCAATTGAAAATAAACCCTGATATGGGATGCACTATAATCATGATAGTTTACCATAGCAGCAATATTAAAACGTTTATTAATCCGGTATCTGCTAAAGAGATAAAAGGAATGCTTGGAAAAACCAGTACCTGATTCAATCTTCTTTTTAAAGAGGAATCCACAACCGTATTCATAATCCCATGAAGATTGAAATGATTGGTCAAAACTAAAGTTTTTGCTTGCAAAATATCGAATATAAGGCTTCAGCTTTATGGAGGAAGTAATATTGAATTTATAAGCAATGCTAATATTTTCTTCAGTCCAAAAGAGAGTTTCAATCTTTTCTTTATCTTCTTGAAAATCATAATGCAGGGTAGTGGTTCTGCCAATGTTAAAACGCGAGCTTGCGCTTATGCTAAAGCGGTTCCACTGTATAAGCACACCCGGTGTTAATTTAAACTCATTGCCTGTGATCCTCTCAAAATCAGACCCGGCAATGTCGTACACCTGAAAATCATATTTGTAATCGTAATGCGAAAGATTAAGGCCTGCTGTGATGTGTTTATTGGCCTTAATGCCGTATCGGTATGCATATCCAAGCCTGATATCTTTAGAATTAAAGTAATCGCGTTCATAGTTCATGTCATAGCCGAGCATAAAACTACTTCCGGTTTCATTTGGTGAATAGCGTGCATTAGCCGTGAAGTTAAAATTGAGATCATTATCGACTAAGGAATTGTAATGTGTGTATCCGAGCATCATTTCCAGATGCTGCGTATTTGAAATAGCAGCTGGATTAACTAAGTAAGGATTTAATTGCGTTCGCCCGGGATATAATGCATACTGGCCAAATGAAAAATTAATGATGAAAAAGAAGCAGATAATAATCAAAAAGCGGATACTTCGCATGATCTATAGTTTTCAACAAAAATAAATAAAATGCTAATAAAACCAGTATTGTTTTTGGATGGTTGTTATGAAGCTGTCACCTGGTTCAGGCTCTTACCTTCTTTTTTATACTTCAGCCTGTTTATATTGCTATAAAATTAGCTATGTGTAACTCCATTTTTAATCGAAGGTGCAAAATTCTTTGTAGTTATGCTCGTTTTTGCACTTAATTCAATAGAATTTTGATATATGCTATTAAAATCACTCAATAATGATTCCTATTTCTTTTTTGGTTACGCTTCATAAAAAAGTACAGTCCCGATAATATACCACCCTGGGTAGTATTATCGGGACTGAAAAATAAGCTTAGATGTGCAGTCACTTTACTTAACTTCGAGCAGGAACTTTCTGTCAACCATGCCGCCAGGTGTTTCGTAGGGTTTTTCTACGTATTTGATTTCAAATTTTTTCCCGTAATACTCGTGATCTGTATTACCAGGCTGCAATCCTTTAGCGAATTCCATTCCTTTCAGATTCTTAGAAGGGAAGACCTGTAATTCATCATTTTCCGGGGTTCTGAACACATAAGAAGTACCTGCCGTGTTGGCAATCATGTACAGGAATTCAGCCTTGGTTGTTACTGCGTCCTGTTTTTCATTACTTTCTTCTGCATCCCTGTCCTTTACTTCTTCGGTTGCTGCGTCATTATCTGCTTCAGCATTGGTATCCTGCTGAGCGGAATTGCATCCAAAGAATGCAACCATTAAGGCGGCCATGCTTAAAATTCTGATCGTTTTCATTTAGCTGTGTTTTTATTGGTGGATAATCAAATTTTTTGGACTTCTGATCCTATCGTCCCATGCGACATAGAATACTTGTTTTCCTTCCTTACAAAAGTACTGATATTTCTATTGATAAATCTTAATTTTTTCCTTCCGCTGAATGGCTATTTTCTGCATAACTGTTGCCCGGTAATTATTTAAAAACTATCTTTGGATATAATTATGTTAGCCCTTAACATTCCCTGATATGCGATTATATGAGAAAATACTGGCCGGGATCGTGCTGATACTGTTTGCAGCTCAGTTGATACCGAATTTTCCCGCAAAAGAGTTATTGTTCTTCTTATCCATCTGTATTTTAGCATTATCCTATCTGATTGGTGGATTCTGGCTACTTAATCCGAAAAATAGAAAGAAATATTTCATACCAATTGCTGCCGGGCTGGCATTTGCATCTTCACTGCTGGTACTGCCTTTTACCGTGAATATAAATAGAGATGCGGCTTTTGAAATCTTACCCTTGCTGAATGCCGCATTATTTTTCAGCCTTGGTATTTACCTGCTGGTAAAAAGAAATGACAGCATGATCGTTGAAAGGTACAGGGGCATTTTTATCCGTTCGGCTGTAATCCTGCTGGTTGTGGGATTTTTTTCTTACCTGCCCATATCATCTGAAATCTACCGCAACGTGCTGATAGCTATGAATAGTGGCAATAAACACACGGTGAGTAATGTATTAATGTTTGATTACAAAGAGGAGTTTGAACACGCCATGGAAAATGGCAACTGTGATCGTGCCATCATATATGCCGAAAAAGCAAATGAAGCAGGAAAGCGCTGGCTTGATATTTCGTCAGAAGAAGAAGAACATGCCATGGATTTGGAAACTACCTTCAGGATGCTAAGTGAAGATTCAAGTATCAACCTTAGTCCGGAAATCGAAGGAAAAATCGAAGCAGCTCAATACCATACTGATCTTTACCCAATAAGCGGAACATATACGAGCTTATACCGGGCATATAAATGCAAGGCAGATGAATATTATGGCAGTCATGAATATGAACAGGCGCTGCATTATTACCTGAAAGCCGACAAAGCCCTTAATGCCTGTAATCATAATTCGGAATACTGGGAGATGGAACAGGCGCACTCCTTAAACCATATCGGCTTGTGTCATCAGAAACTTTATAATTATGATCACGCTGATTCGCTGTTTGTGCAAGCTATAGAAAGGTATAAAAAGGTAAAGAATACGGCTGACCAGGCAATGGCGGTTTTCTTCACCAATCTGGCCGGGTCGCTGGCTGAACAGCGGCACTTTGCGTATTCCAACCTTATCTATAAAGCGGCAATTTCGGTTCTGCAGAATGATACTACAGAAGATAATAATGATGAAATAGTGAGAAGCTATTTTGGAATCATTAAGAATCACCTGCAGGCTGACAGTCTGGATAAGGCGGTTTATTTAACTGAAGAGATACTAAAGCAGGTTGACAGGAAAAGTGCTGCATATTGTAATGCGAACCTGTATCATGGCGTTGCATATTATAAATTAAGCCGGTATCATAAAGCTGGTGAGATTTTCAGTAATTGTCTGGAATGTTATGAAAGAATACAGGGAAAGCAAAGCCAGAATATTGCAGAAGTACATCTTGCCCAGACTATGGTGAAAATTGCCCTGGCTGAATTTAAATCGGCAGAAAGCCACATTGAAAAAGGAATGAAGATAACGGCTGCCAATAATGGCGAAAGCAGTGTGAAAATGGCTGCATACCTGGAAGCTTACGCGGTCCTTAATAAGCAAATGGCAAATTACCAGCAGTCACAGCAGCTATATCAGCAGGTTTTTGAAATCTACATCAATAAAATGGGCATCAGAAACCACCAATTGCCTGAAGTTCTGTCAGGCCTTGCCGATCTGAATATTATACTTGCAAAATACAGCGATGCAAAAGCCAGATCCGACAGTTCTATGGCCATAGCAGAATTCTACGGTGGGCTTAGCAGCCCCGCCAGTACCCTGCTGCTTAATGATGCCGCCCATGTAAATTATCATGTTGGGCTTTATCATGTTTCAGATTCTCTTTACAGAAAATCATTGCGCATCAACAGGAATTATGGCTTGCATTCAACAGCGTTATACGCAGATGCATTAAACGGTCTGGGACTTGTAATGACAGCGAGAGGAAAGTATATAGGAGCAGATTCTTTGTTTATACATTCACTGAAGCTTCATAAAGAAATATTTACTGATAATCATCCTTATACGGCGAATGTGTTTCTGAATTATGCCCATCTGAAAATAAACGAAAACAAACTACAGCAGGCAGGGGAGCTGCTGGACAAATCGCGGAATATTAATAAGCGTTTCTTTGATCAGAGTCATGATGTTTTTGCTGATATTTATGCAGCCCGTGGTGATCTGTCAAGAAAGAAAGGCCATTATGAAAAAGCAAAGGCGTATTACAGCAAAGCCCTTAAAATATACCGGGGAAAATTCAGCGAAGAGCATGCCCGGGTGAAGAGTATTAAGGACAGGCTGCGTTAGATAAAGCTGTTCCAGGAATTTCTGAAAGTAAATAGAAATTAGCAGATAACGAATTCTTACATCACCTCAGGCTCAATATTCTTTCGTATTCCAGCCTAACATTTTGGTGTTTTGCTTGTTTGAGAGATAGAAAATATACATTAAAATCTGAAATTATGAGCAAGCACAAATCATCAGCCGAATGGAAAGGTAATCTGCCAAAAGGAAGTGGAACCATGAACGTGGGAGAGGGCTCCTGGGAAGGAAAGTTTTCAGCCAAATCACGTTTTGAAGGAGGCGAGGGAAGCAGCCCCGAGGAATTGATAGCAGCGGCACATGCCGGTTGTTTTTCCATGGCCTTTTCTCATGCCCTGGCAGAGTCAGGATATGAGCCTGAGCAGGTAAATACCAAGGCAGAAGCTACTATTGAAAAAGTTGAGGGCGGCTTTGCCATCACTAAAATTCACCTCACTACCAAGGGAAAAGTGAAAGATATTGAAGAGGATAAATTCATGGAAATCGCCAATGAGGCTAAAGAAAACTGTCCGGTTTCAAAAGCGCTGAAGCAGGGTGTGGATATCACCATGGATGCCAGCCTGGAAAGTTAATAGTACTGCAGACACTGAACCCTTTAGATCATCAGAAATATAATTTTGCATCAACCTGGCAGGTTCCCGGAATCTGTCAGGTTTTTTATGTTTAGAGCCTGGCAGTTCAGCAATATCGGGTTATTTTTACCGGACATTTTGCCACTGTAGCGGCCAATTGGTGATTTTGAACAGGCTGCCAGCTCTTGCAATCATTTCAATCAAAATTTTAACCTGCTAATGTCCGTCTGCTTTTTATTTGAACCGGCATGTAGTGTATTTTGTTGATGTTTTACCTGAGCTAAAAAAATAAATCCAAAACATTTTCAGGAACATATATGATATATCGTAAAAATATCAGAAAAAAAATACTGGTTTATTTATTACTTCTTCTTCTGCCTGCCGGTCAGCTTCTTTTGCCTTCGTGTTCCAGGCAGGTGCAGGTATCAACCATTAATCTTGATACGCTTGATGCTTTTTCCCAAAAGGGGGGAGTTGCATTAAAGGACAGGTGGTGGACAGCTTTTAATGAACCGGCAATAAACAGGCTGGTTGACACTGCCCTGTCATCAAATTTTAATCTTGGTTCAGCATGGTACCGGCTACAGGCAGCGAGGGCTGTAGTTGACCGTGAATCTGCCTCGCTGTTCCCTCAGCTTGATGCCACTGCCGGGGGAGAGATACGACAGCCTGAATCTTATTTTTTTCAGAATGAAATGCTGCGGCTTGGTTTAAGTGCCAGTTATGAAATTGACTTGTGGGGGCGCATCCGTTCCAGGATCGAGGCGGAAGAATATCTTGCTGAAGCTTCACTGTATGATTATCACGCCGCGGCTATCTCACTTTCTGCCGAGGTCGTTCTTAGCCGTTATCAACTATCTGCCGCATACAGGCAGCTGCAGTTGCTGGAGCAACAAGTGGAGGTCAATGAAAAGATGCTCTCGTTGATGAGAGACCGCCTTGCCAGCGGATTACTGCGTGGGGTGGATGTATTAAGGCAGAAGCAGCTTTATGAGGCTACCCGGCAGCAATTGTTTGAAGCTGAAATGCAGACAAATGTTTTGCAGCATCAACTGGCAATATTGTGTGGGTATCCGCCACAGCGGCTGACCAGAACAGACACCCTGGCTCTTCCGCAACTCCCGGAATTACCACAGACAGGGCTGCCCGTGGAGTTGCTGCAA
>JBEPXQ010000113.1:0-6074 GCA_041641835.1 Bacteroidales bacterium | reverse complement strand
ACCCTGCATAAAGACATCTCCGGTTTTTATACAGTCAATGCCCACTTTCACAAGTTCCTGCTCCAGTGAATAGGTATTGGCATAGGCAAACACCATTTCCAGGTATTTCCAGAAGACTTCATAGCTGTGAGAGGGTGAAGCAGCCTTATACCAGGTGGTTGAATTGCCATTGACGTTGATGCGGTAACCGTCCATCCATTTAGAATAATCAGCGCTAAAACCATTCAAAAAATTAAAGTGGATTTTGTCATACTCCTTTTTTCTCCAGTGATAATCTGCCTTCAGGTGCATCACCGCATCGGCGCATTGGTGCAGGTCGCGTGTACCTATGGGCATGTCAATCACTGCATCATACACTGATATCACATCCTTGATTTCACCATTGTGGTATTTTACCTTTGATCCGTGGGGCTTCAGCGGCAGCTTTCGCAGATATTCCTCCCAGGAACCGGTAGCAGCCGGTTTGCGCGTAAAACCTTCAGGCAGCATAAAGCGGCTTTCAATGGTAGTGCCCTGTGGGTTGATGTATTTACTTCCATTAACCTGATGGCAGGAATTAAGCGGAAGCAGAAAAAACAAGAAATACAGAAAATGAGGAGCCATGGCGAAAACGTTTAGGTGATTATTCTTATAACGCCGCTGCAAACCAAATAATTATCCCAATGAAATTATTATTTGTTTATTCCATTTTTTCCATAATTTCCTCCACGTATTCTGCCAGTTTTCCTTTCTTCTTGATTTTTAGAAGCTTTTTGATCTCTTTGCTGCGTTTCAATTCACCCTCATTTTTGTTATAGAAATCAAGAAAGGTTTCCAGTGCATAAAGTGCGCATTCTTCTTTTGTGCTTTCTTCATTTTCCAGCGAGTAGGAGGTCCATCCTGCAAGAAAGATAATCAACAATTCCTGGTTATTATTATCCATTGGAGGTAGTCCTTCCGCAAGAATGACAGACACATTGGGAGCACCCATAACCCATTTCATCAGGAATGCTGAAGCTTCCTTACGCTTATGTTTATTTTCGCTAAGCGGTGTTTCTATCAACCATTTGCTGCACGCGATTATCTGCTCTTCATATTCAGCATAATCATCTGCTTCTTCAAGCACATACGTATCGGGTACTTCGCAATCCTGCGAATAGGCTGTAAGCGCCAGCAAAGCCAGCATCAGAGTAAATAACTTTTTCATATGATTTTGTTTTGGGTTTTTAATGATGGTAAAATTATGCAAATGAATTGAATCAGCAAAATAATACTTAGATTTGCAGTAAAACATTGATAGTATGAAGAGACTGTTTACTTTTCTTTTGGTTTTGCAAACCGTAACGCTTTTCGCACAGGACAGGAAGCAGGTATTGTTTCTCGGCAACAGTTATACAGGAGTCAATAACCTGCCGTCGCTGATAGCTCAGGTGGCGGAATCGGCGGGCGACACCCTGATTTTTGACAGTAATACACCGGGAGGATACACCCTGCAGGGACACATTAGCAATAGCAGCAGTTTGAACAAGATCGCGCAGGGTGGCTGGGATTTTGTTGTATTGCAGGAGCAAAGCCAGCGCCCCTCATTTCCTCTTTTCCAGGTGCAACAGGAGGTTTTTCCTTATGCAAAAAAACTCGACAGTGCTATCCATCATTATAATCCCTGTGGGGAATCCATGTTTTATATGACCTGGGGCCGCGAAAACGGCGATGCCTCAAATTGCCCTAACTGGCCGCCGGTGTGCACCTATGAAGGCATGGACAGCTTGTTGCACCTAAGGTATATGATGATGGCGGATTCCAATGATGCGGTGGTAGCACCAGTTGGAGCCCTTTGGCATTACATCCGGGATCATTACCCGGATATAGATTTGTACAGTTCCGATGGAAGTCACCCCTCGCAAGCCGGGTCATATGCTGCAGCCTGTGCATTCTATGCAACGATTTTCCGTAAGGATCCAATGCTGATCAGTACAGACTATAACCTGGATGCGGCTATTGCTGATGAAATCCGCACCGCCGCAAAAACAGTAGTGTATGATAGTCTGGAAAAATGGTTTGTAGGTGTGTATGATGTTTCTGCGGATTTTGATTATTCTATTATAAGCGGCTTTGAATATCAGTTTAGTAACCTGTCGCAAAATGCAAGCACCTGGCTGTGGACTATAGACGGTAATTCGTTTACCACTGAAAATCCCGTTTACACATTCAGTAGTTCCGGGATATACATGGTGGAGCTAATGGCAACAGACCATTGTGACACTGCTTTTTTCAAAGACTCGGTTATAATTGACCCGGTGGGAGTAAATGAGCAATTTCTGACCAAAGTCAGAATTTTTCCCAATCCCGCAGGTGACTATCTTGAAATTTCCGGATTACCGCGAGCATCTGTCAGTGTTGAAATGTACGATGTTAAAGGAAAGCTTTTATACAGAAATAAGGTAAACCGGCAGAATTACCGGATTGATGTATCTGGCTTTAAAAAGGGAGTGTACATACTCAGGATAGGCTCAGGAGAGGGTAGGAAGCAAATTAGGTTTGTTAAAAACCTATAGTGCAGGCATTGTGTGAAAAAGACATTGCATAAGGCTATTCCGCGGAATTGGAGTAAATGCTATTGAAACACATGCAAATTTAAACTTTTCTTTACCTTTGCAGGCTCATCAATTTTTTACTTATGGACCAAAATCAGGATCTTTATAAAAAGTTCAGGCAGGAATTACAGACTTTTTACCGCTACACTTTACGTGGTGTCATCATCATAGTGGCTGCCATGCTTTATATTATCTTTACCGGGAAAGAAACCACAAATGCATTGGCGCTGGCAGATGGAACCTTTTTGCTGATCGTATTCGGGATTTTTTTATTGATTCATGCATTGGCTTTCCTTCTGAAAAGGAAAATCCGCGCTGATATTTTGAAATTAAATAGCACCACTGCCCGCCTAAAGAAATACAAGAATTATTATCTGACAGGGATAGTAGATAATAAGCTTGTGATGACAGTTTCATTGCTAGCTTACAGCCTTTCGGGCTTAAATGTATTGCTTTTGTTTGCCGCCCTCTCTGTGGCAGCCATCATTTTGCAAAAACCTTCCGTGCAGAAATTCGTTAAGGTATGCGAACTTCCGGATAACGAAGCAGAACCTGCGGCACCTACGACTGAAGGCTGAAATTTAAAGTCACGCCTTTCAGAGCCTTTCTGGAATTTTTTGTTTCACGCGAAGACGCAAAGTCGCGAAGAAGGGATTATTATGCACCCACGATGAAAAGTCGGAAAGATTAGATTTTTTAAACCAGAGGTTATGTATTAATAGCATAAAAGGGATTAATTAGATTTGAAGTCTGTATATAAAAACAACTACCATGCACATCACCCGCGTATCATCCGAAAATGCTGAACAGGAAGGATTTTTATGTATCAAAAATAAAAAGGCTGCAGGTTTTCGCAGAAAACTCGATTGGATTCATTCACATGCAGAAGCCGGACCAGTGGTTTTTCTGGCGAAAGATGAAAAAGGGAAACAACAGGGTTTTGCTGAATGTATCCCTGCTGAAAATGCCTGGCGGCCAGTAAAAGCTGAAGGCTTCCTGTTTATCCACTGCATCATGGTGCAGAGTAAGTCCGATCGCAGCAGCGGCATCGGCAGCGCCCTGATCTCTGCCTGTGAGGAGGAGGCAATAAAGCAGAACAAGATCGGGCTTTGCGTGATGACCAGCGAAGGTACCTGGATGACAGGAAGAGAGCTGTTTGAAAAAAACGGCTATCAAAAAGCTGATTCCCGCGACAGGTTCGATCTGATGTACAAAGCGTTTGATGAAAGCAAAAAGCCCGTTCTGAAAAACTGGCAGGAAAAAGCAACACAATACAGCGGCTGGCATTTATTTTATGCCGATCAGTGCCCCTGGCATATCAACGCGGTGGAAGCCATGGATAAAACCGCTAAGGAAGAAGGGGTTGCCATGCAGATGCATGAGCTGAAAACACCCGGAGAAGCACAACACGCTCCTTCCGGCTTCGGCACTTTTGCCCTGATCCATAATGGCGAAATACTGGAAGACCATTACATCAGTAAAACACGCTTCAGAACCATTATCAAAAAACTATCAAGTTGAATTGCATGAAGATTAAAGGATTGAAGGGCGCACTGTACCTGTTTGATACAGGGTTGTGATAGCATGCTGAATCTAAATGTTAAACATCCATATTGCTGGGCTAACTGATTGGAATAAAGTACTTAACTGTGGATTTGATGGAGCTTTAAACCATTTGCGGTCATAGCTGTTGTTTCTTTATCAAACCCTGGTCTTATGGAGAAAAAATCACCTTCCGGCAAACCCAAGGAGCCCTCTTTAATAAGTACAAATAAATATTTTGATGTTGACGGGCCTGTCTTTTGGCCGGCCGCAGTATTAATAGTGGTATTCATTGCTATTACACTGATCATTGGCGAACCTATGAACAAGGTTTTTTCTGCCATACAGGACAGTATTTCCAACTACGGGGGCTGGTTTTTTATTATTGCAGTTAATTTCTTTCTGTTTTTTGTCATTTACATAGCCTTCAGCAAGTACGGAAAAATCCGTTTAGGCGGCCAAAATGCCAAACCGGAGTTTGGTCTTGGGTCGTGGTTTGCCATGCTATTTAGCGCTGGTATGGGCATCGGAATTCTGTTCTGGAGTGTAGGTGAGCCCATCAATCATTTTACTAATCCGCCGCAGGGTGAGGGCGGTACTGTGGAAGCAGCTCGCACCGCTATGGAAACTACCTTCCTGCACTGGGGGTTGCACGCCTGGGGAATATATGCTCTGGTGGGCATGGCTTTGGCTTTTTTCACTTTCAACAGAAAGCTGCCACTCACCATCAGCTCGGTATTTTATCCCCTGCTTGGAAATAAAGTGCATGGACCGTGGGGAAAGGTAATTAATGTACTGGCAGTAGTAGCAACATTGTTTGGACTGGCCACATCGTTGGGCCTGGGAGTAAAGCAGGTGAGTGCTGGTTTAGCCCACCTGTTCAACCTAAAGGATACAGTAAACACGCAGGTAATTCTTATTTCGCTGATCACACTTGCCGCTACCGGATCAGTGGTTGCCGGCCTTAGTGCAGGAGTGCGCCGGCTAAGTAATATAAACATGGTGATTGGAGCCATCTTTCTTATATTTATTATGGTAGTGGGTCCCTCGCTGTTTATCTTTGATTCGTTTGTTCAGAATACCGGGGCCTATATTCAGAATTTCTTTCGCATGTCCACCTGGACAGAGTCTTATCAGCAGTCCGACTGGCAGAATGGCTGGACAGTGTTCTACTGGGCCTGGTGGATAAGCTGGTCGCCCTTCGTGGGCATGTTTATTGCCAGGATATCCCGCGGACGAACACTAAAGGAATTCGTACTTGGCGTATTGATCGTCCCTACTATACTCACCTTTTTATGGCTGAGCACCTTTGGCGGAAGTGCCCTTTTTCTGGAAATAAATGCAATGGCTGATATTGCCGGTGCAGTATCCGAAAACGTGGCTACCTCGCTTTTTGTATTGCTGGAGCAGTTCCCACTGGCCATGATCACTTCCATAGTGGGTGTGGTGCTGGTAACCGGTTTCTTTATTACTTCTTCCGACTCCGGATCATTGGTGGTTGATTCACTCACTGCCGGTGGCAAGCTGGATGCACCTGTTGCCCAGCGGATATTCTGGGCAGTTACCGAGGGTGCCGTGGCTGCAGTATTGCTGGTGGGTGGAGGCCTGGGAGCTTTACAAACCGCAGCCATTTCCACAGGCCTGCCATTTGCTATTCTCCTTATAGTGATGGCGCGCAGCCTGCTCAAGGGCCTGGGGCAGGAACATTATGAAATGCTGCAAAGTCAGAAAAGAACCGAACGGCAGAAATATCAGGATACCATTGCTAATATCATTAGAAAAAGGGAGAAACCCAAAGCTGGACAATCCGCAGCGAAAGACGAGCAAAACGATAAAAAACCTTAGAAGCTATGTATAACTTTGATCACATACTGATTTGCCTGGACCTTAGCGAAATGGATGACTTCCTGATTCGCTATTCCGGGTTTGTGCTGCAGAAGTTTAAGCCAAAGAGCATTA
>JBEPXQ010000112.1:0-6109 GCA_041641835.1 Bacteroidales bacterium | reverse complement strand
AAAAGTTACGGGCTGTTATTCCCCAAGGTGAATGGGCAGAAATTGAACAAAAAAGCTTGATAATTCCCAATGCAGTTGATGATTTCTGGCTGGAGAACAGGCCTGGTGTGACTATTGACGCTAAAAGCAAAGAATTCAGAATTATTTATGCCGGCCGTTTTATCAAGAAAAAAGGATTGCAATATCTTATTAAAGCTCTTGACATTCTAAATAAGGATTTTTTAGGTTATACCCTTACTCTGGCTGGCGGAGGAGGAAATTATCATAAGAAGATTCAAGAAATGGCGGCTGTAAGGCCTTTTGTACGTATCAAAGGTCAGTTGCCTAAAGAATTACTGATAAAAGAATTTCGCCAGGCTGATATGTTTGCTATGCCTTCGCATGCAGAAACTTTCGGGCTTGTTTATATTGAAGCCATGAGTCAGGGGTTGCCAGTTCTTTATTCCCAAAATGAGGGAATTGATGGTTTGTTCACCTCCAAAATCCCTGGTAAGGCAGCCAGGCACAATAATCCTCAAGACATTGCACGTGTGATAAAGTGTATTGAAGTGGATATCCCTTGCTATTCGGAAAATGCACTGAACAAATCTGAGTTTTTTAGTTGGAATAATATTGCCCGGAAATACGCTGATCTATACAAATCATTAATCGAGAAAAAGAATAATGCCTGAATATATCAAGCATAAAAATATATTATGGAAAAAATATCAGGGTGGCTTAATACCTGAGAATCCCCCTCATGTTCCGGTTATACTCACACAAGCTGAGCAAAAATATCTTTTGACTGAAAGCGGATGTTGGTTTATCAGGTGGCCAAGTAACTGGGATATTCAGACATCTTCTCCCTGGTGGTATATTATTAAAGATAATTTTATAGGAATGGAAGAGCTTAGTCGTAATACACGTTCAAAGCTTAGGAGGGCACTTAAAAAGCAATATGTTATAAAAGTTAATGCTGAAGAGATCATTCATAATGGATATGCCGTGTACAAGGAAGCCTTCCGGAGTTATAAAACCTTCCTCAAACCAATGAGTAAGCAGGGATTTGAAGATTATGTCAGAAGCCTTAATCCAGACACTTGGGAGTTCTTTGCTTGTTATAATATGGAAAGTAATGAAATGACAGCCTATTCGCAAAACCTTGTTATGAACCAATCTGCCGAATATAAAATTATCAAGTTGCATCCGGAGTTTCTGAAATCTTATCCGTCTTATGCTCTTATATTTAAGATGAACGAATATTATTTGCAGGAACAAGGATTAAAATATGTGAATGATGGTTCACGTAGCATTTCTCATCAAACAAATATTCAGCAGTTTCTCCAAGATAAATTTAAATTTCGCAAAGCATTTTGTAAGCTGAATGTGCGATATAAATTCTGGCTGGCTTTGCTGATCCGATTGATTTTTCCATTTCGGGTTGTTTTCCGGCATGTGCCGGGGAAGACTTTTAAACGACTTAGTATTTTGATGAAGCAGGAAGAAATACGGCGACAATGCAGTAAAATCAATTCATTATGAACGACAGGCATTCATTGATAACACAGGCTGGTCGTCTGTATCAGAAAATCTCCCCGCTCTTTTCCTTTATGGATTATTTTCTGGGATTGCCGGTTACTCTTCGTAAAACTAATGAGGTTCCTGCAATTATTTTACTGGCTCCTCCGCGTAGTGGCTCTACGCTTACCTATCAATTGATTTCAGAGTCGTTTGATAGCCATCGTCTTACAAATGTGTGGAATTTATTGTTCGCTACCCCGCGATTTGGTGGTTTACTGAGTAAGCAAATGTGTGGCTGCCGACCAAGAGGTTTTCAATCTAACAAGGGATTTGTTCCTGGCTTATGTGGTGAAGCCGAGGGCTTGCAGTTCTGGAAATACTGGAGTGGCATTTCCATCGATATTAAAGAAACCGATTTCAATGAAAAAAAGGCCGGCAGGCTTAAAAATATTTTACAGAAACTTGTTTCAGACGACGAAGTATTTGTAGCAGGGTATCTTGGACATGTGCTTGCTGTAAAAGAAATGGAAAAACTGTTCCCTGGTGCATTGTTTGTTTATCTAAAAAGAGATTTGCTTTCCAATGTTTATTCTTTATATCAGGCTTCTCCGGATAAATGGTTTTCCGTCAAAACAGATTCCTATTACTCCGACAATGAATATGATCGTTATCATCAAGTCGCTGGTCAGTTGTTAGATATTCATCAATTGATTCTTGAGAATAGACCGGAAAGATGTATTGAAATCACTTATGAAGACCTGTGCAAGTCACCACAAAGAGAGCTTGAACGACTCTTAGATTTTGCTGACAAGGTAGGAATAAGAATACCTGATCCTGAATTTCGCAGTATTCCTGGTTCATTCCAGTATAAGAAAGTTTATGAATCATATGATGTTCATTCTAAAGCATTACAAAAAGCACTGGAAAATGAACTAAAGCTGCGAATTAGGGAGGGACATGATATATTGAATTCATTGTTGGCATAGGATCATTTTCTATTTTTGTCCGTAAATTAAGTATTATGATATCTATTATTACACCATCTTACAATGTAGCTCGGTTTATCTCAGAAACCATCGAATCGGTACAAAAGCAGACATACCAGGAATGGGAAATGCTGATCGTGGATGACTGCTCAAAGGATGATACTGTTGAGATAGTGGAGGAATATGCTCGTCAGGATGAGCGTATTAAATTGATTCAGCTAGATGCAAATGTAGGAGCAGCTGAAGCTCGGAACATAGCTTTGCGTCAGGCCATAGGGCCGTATATTGCCTTTCTTGACAGTGATGATCTGTGGTATCCGGATAAACTGACAAAGCAGATGGATTTTATCCGAAAGCATGATTATGCTTTTACATACACGGACTACGAATGCATCAGTGAGGATGCATCCAAAATTTTATATACTGTTCGTGCACCTTTTTCGATAGATTACAGTGCCTATTTGAAGAACACTACTATTGGCACATTGACTGTACTGATCAACCGGGATAAGACCGGGCTATTTGAGATGCCTGCAATACGTTCAAGTCATGATATGGCACTGTGGTTGGATTTGATGCGGCGTGGATACAATGCGTACGGATTGCCTGAGGTGCTGGGGCAGTACCGGCAGGTGGAAGGTTCCAATACTGCCTCAAAATGGAGAGCAGCAAAGGATGTATGGAAGGTTTACAGGGATACTGAGAAGCTGAACGTTGTTTCTTCTGCCTGGAATTTTGTACATTATGCCGTAAATGCAGCACTAAAACGAACAAAATAAGTTTCCATGATAAAAATTGTAACTATAATAGGGGCTCGCCCGCAGTTTATCAAGGCTGCCACGGTAAGCCGTGAGATTAAAACACGTGAAGGAATAAAAGAAATTATTGTTCATACCGGGCAGCATTTTGATGCCAATATGTCGGATGTGTTCTTTGAGCAAATGGATATCCCCAAACCGGATTACAACCTTGGAGTTAACAGCCTTTCGCATGGTGCCATGACAGGCCAGATGCTGGAGAAAATTGAAGGTGTTTTGCTGAAAGAACAGCCCGACTGGGTGATGGTTTATGGCGATACCAACTCTACCATAGCCGGTGCTTTGGCAGCGAAAAAGCTGCATATTAAAGTGGCTCACGTGGAAGCCGGCCTGCGCTCATTTAATATGAGGATGCCCGAAGAGGTGAACCGTATTCTCACGGACCGTATTTCAGATGTGCTTTTCTGTCCAACAACGAAAGCAGTGGAAAACCTTCACTCTGAAGGCTATAAAAACATCGACTGCAATATAGTTCAATCCGGGGATGTGATGCAGGATGCTGCCAATTATTACAGGAATAAAGCGGTAAAACCTGCGGCAGAGCTGCCGGATAATTTTGTGCTGGCCACAATCCACAGGGCCGAAAACACTGATTATCCCGAAAAGATGAAGGCAATATTTTCTGCTTTTGAGGAAATCGGTAATGAACTGCCTGTGGTGCTTCCCTTGCATCCACGAACCCGGAAAATGATGGAAAAGCTAAACATTATCGTGGATAAGCAAAAAGTGGTGCTGATCGATCCGGTGGGTTATCTGGAAATCGTTTGGTTGCTCAGTCATGCATCCATGGTGATGACCGACAGCGGCGGACTTCAGAAAGAAGCTTATTTCTTCAAAAATGTCTGCGTTACCATTCGCGATGAAACGGAATGGGTGGAGCTGGTAGAGCATGGATTTAACCGGACCACTGCTGCAGAAAAAAGTGCTATCATAGAGGCTTATCAAAAGTCAAAAAATATAAAACCGGATTTCTCTGTGGAACTTTATGGCGGAGGCAAAGCTTCTGCCAATATCGTTGATAAACTTTTAGAACTTTAATATGGATAAAAGCAATAAGATATGGAGTAAAGAACTGTTTGATAGATTGTTTTCTTTTGTGGGATTAATATTGTGTATTCCACTGTTTTTGGTTATAGGTTTTCTGATAAAGGTAAAAATGCCGGGGCCCGTATTATATACCCAACAACGGGTAGGGCGTAAGGGGAAGTTATTTACCATGTATAAATTTCGTAGCATGAAAACAGGTTCGAAAGGAACCACCATAACAGCAAAAAATGACAGCCGGATAACTCCATTTGGTAGCACCTTGCGAAAATATAAACTGGATGAATTACCTGAGCTATGGAATATTTTTATTGGAGATATGAGTTTTGTCGGACCAAGGCCTGATGTACCGGGATATGCAGATAAACTGAAAGGTGAAGACCGTTTGATCCTGGAAATGAAGCCGGGTATAACCGGTCCTGCAAGTCTGAAATACGCTAACGAAGAAGACCTGCTTGGTAAAGTAGATGATCCAGAAAAGTATAATGATGAAGTGATTTATCCTGATAAAGTGAGAATTAACCTGGAGTATTTCAAAAACTGGTCATTCAGGAATGATATCCTTATATTATTAAAAACAATTTCAAGAAGATATTGAAATAAGAGGTACCAACGGTGAATATAATCACCAAATATACGTACATTTGGTGATTATATTCACCAAATGTCTTATCAGGAAATAAGGGAGAAGAGATATTATGGCTGGAGAGAAACAAATATGGTTATCATCGCCGCACATGAGCGGACATGAGCTTGAAATGGTCGCGGAAGCTTTTGATAGCAACTGGATAGCGCCTGTGGGGCCGCATATTAATGCTTTTGAGGAAGAAATCAGCAGTTATCTTGGTGAAGGAAAAACAGCAGTCTTGAGTAGTGGTACGGCAGCTATTCATCTGGCGCTTATTATGCTTGGTGTTCAGCGTGATGATGAAGTGCTGGTTTCATCGCTTACTTTTTCCGGCTCTGCCAATCCGATTGTTTATCAGGGTGCTGTGCCTGTTTTTATCGATAGCGAAAAAGACACCTGGAATATGGACCCGCAATTGCTGGAAGAAGCCGTCAAGGACCGCATTAGCAAAGGCAAAAAGCCCAAAGCCATTATCTTGGTACATTTATATGGCATGCCGGCAAAAATGGATGAGATCACCAGGATAGCTGAAAAATATGAAATCCCGCTTATTGAAGATGCGGCTGAGGCATTTGGCAGCGAATACAAAGGAAGGAAAGCCGGTACTTTTGGTGATATCAGCATTTTATCTTTTAACGGTAATAAGATAATCACTACCTCAGGCGGAGGAGCGCTGGTGGCCCGGAATGAGGACTACGTGAAACTGGCCAAAAAACTGTCCACACAGGCTCGTGATGAAGCTCCACATTATCAGCATTCCATGATTGGCTATAACTACCGTATGAGCAATGTGCTGGCCGGCATTGGCCGCGGACAGTTGAAGGTGCTGGACCAGCGCGTGAAAGAGCGCAGAGCAATCAATAATTTCTACCGGGAATTGCTGAAAGGCTATGAGAATATTCAATTTCTGAATGAACCCCGGGGGCATTTCTCCAATTACTGGCTCACAACTATTCTGTTGAGGGATGATAAAAACTCTCAGCAGCCACGAGAATTTCTGCGTACCGAATTGGCCAAACACAAGATCGAATGCCGCCCGCTGTGGAAGCCCATGCACATGCAACCGGTTTTCAGGGATTTTCCTTCTTATACCAATGGCACAGCCGAATATCTCTTTGACACCGGCCTCTGCC
>JBEPXQ010000111.1:0-6111 GCA_041641835.1 Bacteroidales bacterium | reverse complement strand
GTAACTTTTTCCGGTGCAGGCGGTACTTTCAGCAGTAATACCTCCTACACTTTCAGTGCCGGCGGGCAGACGGGTGAAACTTATATCCGCTCAGGACACCCGCTTATCGGGCAGGTAATCCCTTCAAACCCGGTGGATATTATAGGTATTGGTTCGCAGTACGATTACAGCAATCCCAATGCTGGTTACCAGCTTATCATCAGAGATGCAAGTGATGTTATCGCCACCAGCGCGATCAATCTTACTTCAGAGGTTAATATCAGCAATCTGAGTAAAACAGGATTCGACCTTAACTGGACTACTGATGCAGATGGTACTACTGAGATTATGTATGGAAATACCCCAAATCTTGAATTGGGTGTGATGACAGGTACAGGCAGCCCAACCGCCAGCCATAATATATCTATCAGTGGTGCAAGCGCATCAGAGATCTTTTATGTGAAGGCTTTTTCAGTGAAAGGAACAGATACAGCGATGAGCAGTATGCGCACCTATATCACCCAGTCAAATTCTTCAGGTGACATGAAAGCTTACTTCACTACCGCTGTTGATACCTCTTACTCCAGCGGCGGATATGCGGTGATGCTTGATGATGCAGTGGATGATACACTGATTGCCTACATGAACAGGGCGAAGTATTCTATTGATTTTTCTATCTACCACTTCAATAACAATAATTTATCTAGCATTAGCGCTGCTTTAAATGCAGCACATAATCGTGGCGTAACTGTGAGGGTTGTGTTTGATGGTGGCAACCAGGGAGCGGCTATACAGGCGTTGGATGCCGGCATAGGCCGTATTGGCAGCCCTACCAGTTCACAGTATGGAATTATGCACAACAAATTTATCGTGATAGATGCTGAATCTGCTGATCCTGATGACCCGATAGTGTGGACGGGCGCCACCAACTTCACTGACGGTCAGATCAACACTGATCCTAATGATGTTATTATCATCCAGGATAAAAGCCTGGCACTGGCCTATCAGCTGGAGTTTGAAGAAATGTTTGGTTCCTCCGGCCCGCAACCCAGCCTGTCTGAATCAAAATTCGGCCCGGATAAAACTGACAATACTCCTCATGAATTCATCATCGGTGGTGACCGCGTGGAATGTTATTTCAGCCCTTCAGACAATGCCAATGATAAGATTATTGAGACGATCCAGAGTGCTGACCACAATATGTACATTGCTACGATGCTCATCACCCGTTCCGACATTGGATATGCCCTGGAAGATGCCATTGACGCCGGCGTGCATACTTTGATAAAGATCAACAATTCATCACAAAGCAGTAGCTCGGTTGTGAGTATGCTTCAGGCTGAGCTGGATACTAATTTTAAAACCAACGATAATGCCGGTAATATCATGCATCATAAGTACATGATAGTGGATGAAGGTACATTTTCCGATCCCACGCTGCTGGTTGGTTCACACAACTGGTCATACAGCGCCAACGACAGAAATGATGAAAATACACTGATCATCCATAACAATCGTATTGCTAATATTTACTTGCAGGAATTCATGACGTTCTTCCCCGGCTCAGCAACAGGAGTTGAAGAACATGAGCTGCGCGATGTATCGGTTTATCCAAATCCGGCTTCCGAACAATTGAATATTGTTTTAAGCCATGATGCCAATGCCGTGCTAAAGCTTTACAACACCAACGGGCAGCTTGTACGCAACGTGCAACTGGGCAGCCAAAACAACATTTTAAATATCAACAATCTTAAAAGCGGTCTTTATATTCTTGAACTTATATCAGGAAATAAAGTAAGCCGCCAGAAAGTGATGGTGAAATAGGAAATTATTTCCATTAAAAAACGCCCGTGGTTCATGTGAATCATGGGCGTTTTTTGTTAACTTCAGGTAACATCATTTTTACCCAAACGAACCTTTACCTCCATCAGGAGTAAAATTCTATTGGTTTATTTTTTATATCTTTGGCACGGTAAAGAAACAAGCAGGCTATGTGACATAAATATCTGCGGAGGAGGCGCTATGATTGAAACAATTAAAATAGGATCACTCAAATGGTATCATGTGGCGAGTCCTTCGGATGAAAATCTTGAATACCTGCAGGAAAATTTTGATTTCCACCCGCTCGATATTGAAGATTGCAAAAGTGTTACGCAGCGTCCCAAGGTTGATATTTACGAGGACTACAACTTCCTGATCCTGCATTTTCCCTATTTCGACAAAATCAATAAATTCCTGAAGACCAAAGAAGTAAAACTCTTCTGGGGAAAGGATTTTATCATTACCGTGGGAAAATCACATTGGGTTGTGCGCCGGCTGTTTATGCAATCCAAGGAAGATCATGGAATGTTTGACGAATTTATGACTCCTTCCAGTGATGCACTGCTATATCTTATCCTGGAACAACTTATGCAGGAAACATTATCCCTTATCCAAAGGATCGGCAATGAGGTGGATCAGATCAACCGCGGATTATTCAACATCAGGGCTGAGAGAATCATCGAACGCATCTCCGTAACCCGGAAAAATATTATCCTGTTGGATACGATCTTCAAACCTCAGCTCAGGCTTTTTCACAAATTCGAATCCGGGGAAATCCAGGGATATGCCGATAATATGGAGGATTACTGGGGTAATATACTCGATTACTATCAGAAGATGTGGGATATGGTTGAGGATTATGAAGAACTGATCGAAGGCCTCTCCAAAACCTTTGACTCAATGCAGGCCAACCGCACAAATGAAATCATGAAGGTGCTCACGTTTATTTCAACACTTCTACTCCCCCTGACTTTCCTTACCGGACTGTATGGAATGAATGTCTGGCTTCCCTTGCAGGAAAATCCCAATACCTTCTGGTATCTGGGCGGAATAATGGCACTGATCATACTCGGACTTGTCTTATTCTTCAAAAAGAAAAAGTGGATGTAACTATCCCCCCTCTCACCATCTTACCACCTCACTACCTCACCATCTCACTTTGGTATGGCTTCAATCAGCCTGCGGGTATATTCTTCTTTTGGATGTATGAATAAATCATCGGCCTCGCCCTTTTCAATTAGCTTACCGTCTTTCATAACCAGCACCCGGTCCGACATATACCTGACAACCGAAAGGTCATGAGAAATAAATATGTAGGTAAATCCAAAATCTTCTTTCAGTTCATTGAAAAGATTCAGCACCTGGGCCTGTACTGAAACATCAAGTGCCGATACAGATTCATCGCAGATTATAAATTCAGGCTGCATTGCCAGTGCTCTTGCCACACAAACGCGCTGCCGCTGGCCTCCCGAAAATTCGTGTGGATAACGGTTATAGTGCATGGCTTCCAGGCCAACTTTTTCAAGTAATTCAATTACCCTGTCCTTGCGTTTTCTGGAATTATCCACCAGCTGGTGTACCCGCAAAGGTTCTTCAATGGCACTGCCAACGGTGAGCCTCGGGTTAAGGGAAGAATACGGGTCCTGAAAAATGATCTGTATTTTCCTTCTAAGCCTTCGCATTTCAGCTGTGGAAAGCTCCATCAGGTTTTTATCCCTGTAGATGATTTTGCCGGCATTGGCTTTTATCATCCCCAGAAGGGTTCTGCCCAGGGTGGTTTTCCCGCAGCCCGACTCCCCAACCAGTCCCAGGGTTTCACCCGGGTAAACCTGAAAAGAGGCATGATCGACTGCAGTGAAATATTCGCGTTCTTTAAATAATGGCTTTTTGCCGGGATATTTTTTCACCAGATCATTTACCTTCAGCAAAGGCTTTGCGCTGTATATCATTTTATGTTTTCTGAAACGCTCCTCATTATCAATAATTTTATGCTGCCGACTTTCGCCATTTTCCTGCATAAAATCCTTCACGGTGAGCAGCCTTTCCGGACGTTCATCCAAGGGAGGCCTGCATGCCATAAGTCCTCGGGTGTAGGAATGCTTCGGACGGGCAAACATCTGCCGGCTGCTGCCTCTTTCAACAATTCTGCCCTGATACATCACAGCTACCTCATCAGCCACTTCTGCTATTACTCCCAGATCATGTGTAATGAAGATAACGGCTGTTCCATATTTTTCCTGTAGCTTCTTCATCAGTTGCAGGATGGTTTTCTGCACGGTTACATCCAGCGCGGTTGTTGGTTCATCAGCAATGAGTATATCAGGATCGCAGGCCATGGCCATCGCTATCATCACCCGCTGCTTCTGCCCTCCGGAAATTTCATGAGGATAGGAATTATAGATTTTCTCCGGTGCAGGTAGCATTACTTCCCTGAACAGTTCCAGCACTCTGTTTTTAGCAGCCTTTTTACCCATTTTACGGTGGCGGTGAAGAATTTCTGTCACCTGCTTGCCGCATTTAATCACTGGGTTGAGTGCTGTCATTGGCTCCTGGAAAATCATTGAGATCCGGTTGCCCCGGATGTTACGCATTTGCTTTTCTGGTAATTCCCGCAAATCAAGATCATCAAAAATTATGGATCCGGAATTTATAAGGCTCTGCTTCTTTGGGAGCAAACCCATTATGCTTTGGCAGGTTACCGATTTCCCGGAACCCGATTCACCTACTATCCCCAGAGTTTGCCCTCTTTCTATTGAAAATGAAACCTGGTGGACAACCTCTTTTGTCTTGCCTTCGCTATGAAATGATATGCTCAGTTCATTAACTTCCAGTAATGCCATATGCAAAAATAAGAAAACCTGCATCATTTCACCTCAAAGGTAATCCTGATGCAGGTTTTTTATGAATATTCAAGCGGGAACTTAATGTGCTTCGCTCTTGTACTCGAATTTAGTTCCGGTTTCTTCTATTATTTTACGGTAAAACGACTCCTCATAACCAGGTTGTTCCAGGTGAGGATTCTGCTCGCCTGAAGGCTCCTTGATATTACCGTCCATATATTTTGTAAACAAGTATTTATAAAATTCCTTCCACTCCAAAACCAGGTTATTGGCTGTGTTATTGGAGTAATCCGTAATAAACTGCCGGCCCAGAGCATGATCGGTTTTATAAAGATCAAGTGCTGCCTTATCCACTGCCGGACGATAATTAATAAACTTTGTTTCCAGCGCCTGTTGCTTTTTCTGGATTTCAGGATGAACCCTGTTGTAGAACAAGTATGCAAAGTTGGTCACCTGGTTGAACACCCAGAATGCTGCATCTTCCTCGTATTCCATCAGAGAGCCGTATCCTGTGGCAAACTTTTCCGGGGGACGCGTGATACCGCAGTAAAGGGGCGTATAAACAGTTGATGAGGCATCATCCACTCCAAACCAGTTAATTCCTCCGATAGCATCCGGTAACCAGTTTCTCGATTGGGTTACAAAGGAGAATCCTGTTTGCTGGGTAGCTGTTGCACGCTCGTTAAAGTAGGTTTGTCCATCTACTTCCCAGGTGAGCGGTCTCCATCTGTAAGGACGCTCAAATTCACCTGCGCCGGCGTCTTTTCTCATATCCAGTTCGGTATCCTCAAGGTGGTCGCGCATGAAATTCATCACATCATGTACGGTAAGCTTTTGCTTTGGCTTTATCCAAAGTGGCATGCGGTTAGTTGCATAGCCATGCTTTCCGTGTTCTATATTTCCTTTAGCATACTCTTTATGCTTCTTCATTTCAGGATCAATATCCTTGAAGAATGACCATACGCGAATTTCGCAGAAGCGTGCTCCTCCAAAATCAACGGGTGCATAGGTGTCAGAAAAACTAAATTCCTCATCCTTGCCATCGAAATAACCCATTTCGCGGGCAAAATCAATAACATCAGCAGAATGGAAAGTTGTCTGGTTTTTGTTGAACCAGTCATTTTCTTTCTGCATGGGGAAGCTTGTAATACGTGCCTGGTTGGCATGAGCACTCACATATCCGTCGGGTATCATACGGGCTACCCATACAGCACCTTTTTCCTTACCACCTTTACCGATCATTTCAAGAACCCAAACTTCATTTTCGTCAGCAATGGAAAAGGATTCTCCGGATGAATAGTAGCCATAGGTTTCAACCAGTTCTGTCATCACCTTGATGGCTTCACGGGCTGACATTGCGCGCTGCAATGTGGTGTAGATCAGGCTGCCATAATCCATTATTCCTGTGGTATCACGAAGCTCCTTACGCCCGCCGTAAGTAGTTTCTGCAATGGCCAGCTGGAATTCGTTC
>JBEPXQ010000110.1:0-6134 GCA_041641835.1 Bacteroidales bacterium | reverse complement strand
GAGAATAAGCAAATACCGGCATTTTGGGTGAAGGGTTACAGCACTGTTTTATGTGTGCTGAAATTGCTGCCGTCAGGCTATGAGCCTGAACAAGAATATCTGCCTTGTTCTCCTGAGCAATGGGTGTTCACTCAAATACTCGAACATATTTAAAACTAATCAGCATCAGAATTTCTCTACCTTGCAGGCTGAAAGCTTGAACGGTGCTATTTTGGAATGCGGATCCATCTGGTCCCTGGTTAAGCGATTTACCGGCGCTTCTCCGAAATGGAATGGCATAAACAGCTCTTTTTCCAATACCTGATCACTGATGCGCATATGGGTTTCGATGGAACCACGCTCGCTTGTGATCTTCACTTTCTGGCCGTGATGCATATTCAGTTTCTGTGCATCGTGAGGATGCATCAGTACGTAAGCTTCATTTTCATAGTCCCGCAGCACCTCATTTCTTCGCGACATGGTGGAAGTATGATAATGAAACAGAATCCGTCCCGAATTCAGCAGGAAAGGGTATTCTTCGGAAGTTTTTTCATCCTGCGGTACATATTCCACCGGGAATAATTTGGCCTTGCCGCTTTCCGTATTGAACTTATCCAGGAAAAGGGTGGAGGTGCCCGGATGATCCTTGTGCGGGCAGGGCCACTGTATGCCTTCAGTCTCGATCCTGTCGTAACTAATACCTGCCATAATCGGCGTTACCTTCGCTATTTCATCAAATATATCTTCAGCAGTTTGATGATCATTCATAGGTTTCCCCATACGCTTTGCTATTTCAGCCAGGATCTTCCAGTCTTCCCTGGCCTGGCCCGGCATTTCCACAGCTTTTCTTACCCGCAGCACACGCCGGTCGCTGTTTACAAACGTGCCGTCCTTTTCAGCAAAAGAAGAAGCCGGAAGGATAACATCGGCATAAGGAGTGGTTTCTGTATGGAAAATATCCTGAACCACCAGGAACTCCAGGTTCTCCAGCGCTTCTATGGTATGATTCTGATTCGGATCGGTAACCACAGGATTTTCCCCCATGATGTACATGCCTTTCAGCTCACCATGATGAGCAGCCTGCATAATTTCGATCGTCGTCAGGCCAGGCTGTGAAGGCAGAGACTCAAATGGTACATTCCAGACTTTTGCCACTTTCTTCCTGTTTTCATCATCAGAAGCAGGAATATAACCGGGATAATTAACTGGAGACACTCCAATATCGGTGGCTCCCTGTACATTGTTCTGCCCCCTGGGAGGATCTATTCCTGCCCGTTCTTTACCAATCTGACCTGCAACCAGCATCATATTGATCAGGCAGAAAACATTGTTGGTGCCTGTTACCTGCTGGCTCATGCCCATCCCGGTAGCGATCATGGCCGTGGGAGCCTTAGCGTAGATTGTGGCTGCTTTTTTGATATCTGTTGCAGGCACACCGGTGATGTCCTGCACGTATTCAGGCTTATATTTATCAGTCAACTGCTTTAGCTCTTCAAAAGCTTCCATTCCGTTTTCTACTCGTGATCTGATGAAGTCCTCATCCACAAGTTTTTCTTTAATGATGACATGGATAAGCCCGTTGAGTAAAGCCACATCAGTACCAAGACGTGGTTGAAGCCACAGCGTTGCATGCTTCACCGCCGGTGTCCACTTGGGATCCACTACAACAATCTGTTGTCCTTCGCGTGCGCCTTTCTTTACATAAGTGGCTGTAATAGGATGTGTTTCTATAATATTATTGCCGATAACAAACAGGCAATCGGTGGTTTCAAAATCTTCAATGGAATTAGAGCCGGCACCGTCACCTATAGCTTTCAGCATGGCAGTTACCGTGGAAGCATGACATAGTCGGGTGCAATAGTCGATATTATTGGTGCGGAAAACGGTCCGCATAAACTTCTGGAAAAGATAATTATCCTCATTGGTGCATTTGGCGGAAGAATAGCCACCCAGGGCATCGGGGCCATTTTCCTGCAGGATATTGTTGAATTTTTCAGCAATTAGATCCAGTGCTTCATCCCAACTGGCTCTCACAAATTCCCCGTTCTTCTTAATGAGCGGATGTGTGAGTCGTTCTTCAGAATGAACAAAATCATATCCAAACCGGCCTTTCACGCACAGGCGCCCGTCGTTTGGCATCACGCCTTCCACACCGTTTGAGCGCATAATCGTGTCATGCTGAACCAAAAGCTCTATCTGGCAGCCAACACCACAGTAAGGACAGGTGGTTCTTACCTTTTTATCCACCTTATCCAGCCTTAGCTCGTCACGGTGTGGCTTTTCCACTATTGCTCCTGTGGGGCAAAGCTGTATGCATTCACCGCAGCCATCGCACTCTGAAGCACCCCAGAAATCAAATCCGGCAATAATATAGGAATCGATACCTCTTTCAGTAAATGATAGGATATTTTTTCCCTGAATCTCATCGCATGCCTTTATACACCTGAAGCAGCGGATGCATTTTGAGGCATCATAAGTTAATACAGGGGAGGTGTCATCAAGCCGGAAATCAAATTCTGTGGTGAGATCAGGAAAGGTTCTGTTTTCAGCTATTTCCAGATCATATTTCTTTATCAGGTCAAGGAATTCATCTTCATAAGTGCTGTCATCGTGCTCATTATGTTCTGCCAGCAAATATTCCAGTATTTCTTTCCGCGATTGTTCAATCTCATCATCAAAGGCCGTTACTTTCAGGCCGTCCTGCACTTTTACCGTGCATCCGGCTATCATTTCATTCTTGCCTTCCATCTTTACGAGGCAAAGACGGCAGGCACCGGTGGGAGTGAGCTTGCGGTGATAGCATAATCCGGGTATGTTAATGCCGTTATCACGGGCCACCTGCAGCAGGTTCTCCCCTTCTCTGGTTTCTATTTCTTTACCATCGATATGTATGTGTATAGTATCAGCCATTTTTTCTCTTTTGGATTACAGTTCTTCTTTGAAATATTTCATTGCACTGTTTATGGGAAGCACGGGTGACTGGCCAAGAAAACATAGTGAAGTTCCGGCCATAAACGTTGCCTGACGCAGCATTTCATCTGCGATTTCATCATGATCTCCGTTCTCTACCAGTTCCCGGTGCTTTTTCAGCAGTAAAGAAGTTCCCACTCGGCAGGGTACGCACTTTCCGCATGATTCATGCTTGAAAAACTCAAGGATGGAGGTCATAATATCATGGATATTCTTGTTTTTATTAAAGATCATTACAGCTCCTGATCCCAGTGTTGCTCCTTTTTCTTTCAGGCTGTCATATCCCAGCGAAACATCCAGCACGCTTTCATCCACAAAAGTGCCTGCGGCCCCGCCGAGCAACGCTGCTTTAAACGGAATGCCCTCTTTCATGCCGCCGCATAATTCAATCAGAGAATTTAGTGTAATGCCCATTTCCAGTTCAAAATAACCCGGACTACTAACATCTCCACTGATGGTGAAAATCTTTGTGCCCGGAGATTTTTCCGTCCCAATGGACTTATACCAGGCTGCTCCGCGCTGGATTATCGCCGGAAGATGTGCCAGCGTTTCTACATTATTAACAAGAGTAGGTTGACCAAACAGGCCCTTTTCCGCCGGGAATGGGGGTTTGATGCGAGGATATCCCCGCTTTCCTTCCAGTGATTCCAGCAGTGTCAATTCTTCACCACAAAGGTAGGAGCCGGCACCCAGGCTTAGTTCAATGTCAAATGACAGGCGTGAACCCATTATCTGCCGCCCCAGGTAGCCGTGCTCGCGGGCATCCTTTATAGCCTGCTTCAGAATTTGTATGCTCAGGTGATATTCAGCCCGGATGTATATATATCCTTTGGAAGCCCCAACCGCCCAGGCAGATATGATCATCCCCTCTATCAGTTTGTGTGGGTTTTCTTCCATGATTGGACGATCTTTAAAGGTACCCGGTTCGCCTTCATCAGCATTGCAGATAACATAGCGTTGCATGGGCCCTTCTTTCGATTTCCAGGTGAACTGACTCTTCATCCCTGTGGGAAAGCCCGCGCCACCACGGCCGCGTAAACCGGATTCCTTGATTTCATTGATCACATCCTCAGGCTCTGTGCTGAAAAGCTTTTCCAGACTCTGGTAGCCGCCGTATTCAATATAGTCGGTTATGGAATCAGGACGGATAAGATGGGTATTTTCAAGAGCTATACGTGTTTCATTTATCATGGTTTTCGTTTTTGTTTCTGTATAAATCAAGTATCCCGCTGATTTTGCCAGGGGTAAGGAATCCAAAAAAATCTTCATCTATGAGCATGCCCGGCGCCTGTGCGCATTTTCCCAGGCATTCTGAATATTCCAAAGTAAAATGCTTATCGTCTGTGGTTGCTCCCACTTTTTCAATCCTGAGTTCTTTCTTTAGTTCATCGATGAGTGCCGGAAGCCCTTCCACATGGCAAACCGGTGATTTGCATATCCTGATAATATGGCGGCCCCTGGGTTTTATGCTCAGAAGTGAATAATAAGTTACAACTCCATAAATGGAAGCCTTGGTGGTGTTGAAATACTCCGCTACCATTTGCATATCATTTTCTGTGATATAATTCTGAGGCCGGGAATTTTGGATCTCATGCAGGATATTAAGCAGCTGTTGCCTGTCAGTCGGGTACTTGGAGAGAATCTCCCTGGTTTTATTCATACAAACTGAAATTTGTTACGGCTTAAAAATAAGCAAGAAAAATAAGTAAATCCAGCATAAAGTCTTTAGACTAAATTTAAATAACTCATATTTGGTTCACTATGAGGATTTCTTCCTGGAAGAATCAGGGATTAATTTTTTAAAGCTAACCACGGAATTGAAAGGCTGCAGCCAAATTGCTGTGTGATTTATCTTTATTAGAATATTATTTTGATTTTACTTCGGTTTGCATCAAGGAAGTACAAAATCTTTATTTGCCTGTTTTCAGATTCTTGTTTGTTCCGGGACTTCTTCCTGTATTATTAGAACAAAACAAGAACAAAACAAGAACAAAACAAGAAGGAAACAAGAAGGAAATAAGAAGGAAATAAGAATAAAGTCCGGCTGAATAATGAGAACCTCCCTGCGGGAAGAAGTGAGATTAAACTTATTGCAAACCCCGGCGATTCACCAGTGCCTTTCTAAAACCGGCTCAGCTGATGATTTGTGGGCCTGCATAGTGATTTATCCGCTGGTCTCTTATAAATCCGTAGAGAGATATGCCGGCTTCGTCCGCCATAGTTGCAGCCTGATCAGTAACCGTGGCAAGCGAAAACACGGTTTTTATTCCACTGTTGATTATCAGCCTAAGGATGGAGGAGCTTATCCTGCAGGAAAGAAGCACTGCACAGGAAGACAATGTTATGCTTTCCGTCACGGCATTTCCGGCACACTTGAGAAATGCATTGTGTCTGGAAATATCTTCAAAAATGTAAGCTGTTGAATTGTCTTTTAATAGTCCTGATAAATGTGTGCCACCGGTGCTGTTGAACACAGCTCCCGATTTATTGAATGCATCCATTTTTTGGATGAGTGAAGAAGCTGATATCCCCGGGAAACTGTTACCTGAATCAGTGCCTGCCTTGCGCATATTGCTGATTTCCACATGTAGTTCTGTCCCTGTTTTCCGGTAATTCCTGATGGCTTCCTTTGCATGTATCTTTTTCTCACAAAGAAGGTATCCTGTTACTAATACGTCAGCATTAGCAGGAGAGCAGCGGAATACATATTCGGGGCTGCCATTAAGCCAAAGCCTGTATTGCGCTTCGGCCGGCAATTCATCATAAATTGTTCTGACATTATGTTCAGTAATCCTGCTTATCTGTCTGCTTGTTTTCATTCCCGAGTATTTTATTGATCAGATGGTATTCCTTTAAAGAATTCATATTAAGAAATGCATGTTCAGCCCATTCCGGCATAACAAGATAAAGTATATGCAGGTTATCCAATAACGCATGGATGCTGAAAGGATTATTATCCGATAGCATGTTTTCTGCTGTTTCTTTTACCTTTTTGCGATATAAGGCACTTACAGGATGAGTGTGGCCATTGATGCAGGGAATTATTGCGTCAAAAGACGGCTGAAAATATTTGAATAAAAGCTCCACTGTTTTGGTATTCATAAGTGGTAGGTCACAGGGCATTATAAGCACAGGGTCATATTCAGCATGGTGCAATGCAGCGTGGATTCCTGCCAGCGGACCTT
>JBEPXQ010000109.1:0-6183 GCA_041641835.1 Bacteroidales bacterium | reverse complement strand
AATGCCAGCACGTAAATGGTGGCTTGCGGGTTGAGCGAAACCGGGTAACGCAACTCGAACGTGTATTTGTTATAGATGGTTCCACCTATCATATCTCCGTTTACGGTTGGTGTTAATGATTTATCTCCGTAACCGCGCATACCTATTATTTCGCGTCCGTCAAGAGCATAGCCTGAAAGGCCGTCTCCACCCAGGTAAAAGCGCTCGAAGGGCGCAATACCCAATTCTCTGTTGTAAAGACCTAGGAACCCAAATTTGGTTCGCAGACTTGCAACCAAATTTCCTGCCAAATTTGTGTACCATGCTGAACTAAACTTCCATTTATGATATTCCACCCACTTGTACTTCTCTGCCGGTGAGGCTTCTGAATAATCCTTGCCATTTAGCAATGAATAAGGTGGTGTAAACTGTACTGACCATGATAATTCAGAACCCTTACGCGGGAATATGGGTTGGTCAATCGAGTTACGTGATATATCAATGGTGAAGTTCAGGTTATTGGAGTTTCCAGTATTGAAAATGAAATAACTGCCATAATTTTCCAGCTCGTAATTCTGATATGTAAGGATGTAATAGGCTGTAAAAAAGTCATCGGGCCATTTCAGGCGTCTTCCCAATGACACTGATGCTCCGTTTACACGAATACTGCTACGGTTGGGCTCTCCTTTGGAAATGCCGTTGGACTGTACCGAGTGATACAACGACACACTGAAGGCATTAGGTTTTTTCCCTCCCAGCCAGGGCTCCGTAAACGACATATTATAAGCCTGGTAGTAAACACCATTACTTTGCCCGCGAATACTCAGGCGTTGTCCATCACCATGAGGTATCGGATTCCAGGCGGATTTATCAAATATATTACCCAGTGAAAAGTTGTTGAAGCTAACACCAACAGTACCTACGATTCTGCCAAGGCCCCAGCCTCCTGAAAGCTCAAACTTATCAGTGGAAGTTTCCTCCACTACATATTCTATATCAACCGTGCCATCTGCCGGATTCGGCTTTGGATTCACACCCAGCTTCTCCGGATCGAAATACTGGAGCTGAGCCAGTTCCCGCTGTGTACGGATAATATCCGAGCGGTTAAACAATTGTCCCGGCTTAGTTCGTATTTCTCTCAGGATCACATGATCTTTTGTCCTAGTATTACCGGTAACATACACGTTTTTCACCACGGCCTGTTTACCTTCATAAATTCTTATCTCAAGATCAATGGAGTCGCCTTCCACTTTCACTTCCACAGGGTCAACATTGAAAAACAAATAACCATCATCAAGATACAGCGAGCTAACATCCACACCTTCCATGTTCATGTATAGGTTGTTGTCAAGTCGTGCCTGGTTATACACATCACCTCTGCCGATCCCAAGCACCTGGCTAAGCTGTTCATCCGTGTAAACCGTATTTCCTACCCATCTTATATTGCCAAAATAGTACTTTTCCCCTTCATCTATTCTAACATCAACATTAATGGTTTTCTGGTCATACATATAAACTGTATCCCAAAGTATTTGGGCATCACGATAACCCAGTTCGTTGTATTTAGCCAGAATTTTCTGCTTGTCTTCCTTGAACAGGCTCTGAATAAATTTGGATGACTTGAAAAACCGGAACAAGTTCTTTTCCTTGGTTTCCTTCATTACTCTGCGCAATTCAGGATCGGTTACCTGGTGGTTGCCGATAAAGTTGATCTCATTGATCTTTACCCGCTCTTTTTTATTTATGATGATATCCAGCACTACAGTATTGCGCGTGGTGGTATCTTCATGTTGCTTGATATTGGTGGTGACATTCAGAAAACCCTTATCAACAAAATAATTTTCCACTATGTTTCTGATCCGGTTAAGCACGTGATCCGTAACCACATCTCCCCTTACCAGTTTCATTTTTTCACGTATATCCTCTGCCTCGGATTTTCTCACGCCTTTAATGGCAAATTTTGATAAGCGGGGCCTTTCCTGCAGGTAATATTCCAGGAAGATGGTACTACCCTGGATTCGTTTTACATTGATCTCAATTTCCTCAAACAGTCCCTGATCCCACAGATTCTGCAAAGCTTTGGTAATCTTTTCTCCAGGTACTTCAATCTTCTCACCCACTTCAATACCGGCCAGCATGATCAATACATTCCGATCAAGATGCTGAACACCTTCCACGGTAATACCGCCTACGGTGTAGGTTTTTGGAGTTGCATAATTAATATCAGATTGGTTTCCCAGGTTTATCTGTCCGGCTGCAAGCAGCGGGACGATCAAGAGTACTGCAATTAGAGAAATTCCTTTTGCTATTCGCATTTCTTCTTCTCGGTTATTTGTTCACTTGTTTTTCCAAATCTTCTTTCCCGACACTGAAAACTCACGATAGCCTCATAGAGGTCTTCTTTGGAAAAATCAGGCCATAGCTTGGGAGTAAAATACAGCTCAGCATAGGCAGTTTGCCACAACAGGAAATTGGATATCCGCTGTTCTCCGCTGGTTCTTAGCATCAGCTCCACGTCCGGCATACCGGCAGTGGAGAGATACTTGCTGATCAAATCTTCATTTATATCTTCCGGATTTAGTATTCCTTTATTCACATCGGTTGCAATTCGCCGGTTGGCTTGAGTAATATCCCATTTCCCGCTATAATTCAGAGCCAGGTTCAGGGTCATTCTGCTGTTTTCTTCAGTTTTGGCCATGGCCAGCTTCAGCTCTTCATAGCAGTCGTTTGGCATGGAATTAATATCACCGATGGCATTCAGCCGGATTTTATTTTTTATGAGTGTTTCCGTTTCAGCATTAATAGTTCTCACCAGCAGTTCCATCAGGGCATTAACTTCCTGTTTTGGCCGGCGCCAGTTTTCGGTTGAGAATGCATATAATGTCAGATATTCCACACCCAGTTCTGCAGCAGCTTCGGAGGCTTCCCTCACGGAATTCACCCCGTTTCGGTGCCCGAAAACCCTTGGCTTGTTATGGCGCTTTGCCCAACGGCCATTGCCATCCATAATGATGGCAATATGGCGGGGTAACCGCTCCAAATCAATATTTTCTTTTACATTTGACATTACAGAAGAAGGAAACGAATATTAAACAATGGTATTGCCTCTAAAATAAGTAATAATCCCTGAACTTGTTATAATCCTGGTAAGCAGGACATGACTCTGACCTTGGGCCCTTGATATTGAAAGACAATGTTAGCCCAAGAAATGAATACCAATCGTTGCTTTCGGAATTACCCCGTTGCATATCGATCATTTCTTTAGCTTCTGTCACCGGATACTGGTTACCATATTCATCCGTGCCTAACAGCTCAAAGCTGCGGTTACCAAGAAACATGGCAATTTCGGTATTCTCAGCTTTCAGTAATTCCGGGTCCACGTATGATGTACTAACGTCATCAATATAATCAGTAAAGGTTTTTCTAAGCCCCCACTGCAGCCCCAAACTAAAGCCGGGGCTTATGTTCCATTTAAAACCAAGGCCGAATGGAATGCTAACCTGTGTGAGCGCATAGGGCTTACGGTCAGGATAGGCTGTGGTGCCCTGTCCTTCAGTGCCCAGTGGTTGCAGCTCATACCAGCCATCATAGGGATCACCTTCGGTGGTACGGCTCCATGGTCCTTCGTACAGGGCCATCGGGTTGAAGGAGAAAATACTCACTCCACCGAAAAGGTATGGTGTAAACTTCTTGCCTTTACTGCCGGGTACATATGAAAGGAAATTCAGCTCCATGATAGCGCCAAATTCAGTAACCGGCGATTTAAACATGAGGTTACGCGGTTGCAGCGATTCCTTGTTATTGGCATCATCGCCCCAAAGTGTACCACGCATGCCATGCAGGCGAAGCGCCCAGCGATCATTGATCAGGTAGCGGTAAACCAGGCCGAAGGCAGGGCTCATCTGACCGATGGCCGCATCTTCGTTTAAGTCTCCGGTATAATATGAGGTACCACCGAAAATACCTATTTCATGGCGACGGGTAAGGCCCTGTTGTGCAAATAAACTCGTGGTTACTAGCACTAATACGAGGAATGTGATTGTTTTTTTCATCCTTACAATACTTTAGCTGGCAAATATATTCAAAAAAACGGAATTAAGCCATTTATGCTCCGGCTTAATTTCGATAGTCCAGTCCCCAGTTTAACTTGCTTCTTATGGTATTGAAGAAAGTCTCATCGGGCATTTTTACCAGTTTTATTTTAAATGATTCTTTACTGATATAAAACTCTTCAGATACCCCCACGCTGGTTGTTCTTGAGTCAAGTGAAGCAGTATATTTCTCTTCCCTGCCTCTCAGTTTCACCGTTATCTTACTACTATCAGGTAGAACGATAGGGCGCACCGTCAAATTGTGTGTGGCTATTGGTGTAATGATAAAGTTTTCAGCATCCGGTGTAAGAATAGGCCCATTGCAGCTAAGCGAATAGCCTGTGGATCCTGTGGGTGTGGAAATAATTAGCCCATCGGCCCAGTATGAATTCAAAAAGCTGTCATTCACATACACATCCACAACGATTAGTGTGGCTGAATTGCTCTTTTGAATGGTGAAATCATTCAGCCCATAGCTGAGCTCCCCAAAAGCTTTGTTATTGGTGGTTACTCTGAGCAGTGTGCGTGGCTCCAACTCATACTGCTTCTTCAGCAACAGGTCGATGGCGGGAATTACATTCTCTTCTGAAATACTGGAGAGAAAGCCCAGGCGGCCGAAATTAAGGCCCATTACCGGAATATTGGCATCGCGGATGAGTGTGAGGGAATTCAGCAGGGTTCCATCCCCTCCCACTGAGATCAGGAAATTGGCAAAATACCTTATCTGGCTGTGGGTGGAAAATAATTCAGGCTCGTTCTTAAATAATTGCTGATCCCTGATCTCTTTATAAAATGGCTCGTAGATGCAGTAATTGACATCACTGTTTTCAAGCTTTTCAATAAACTGCCTGAACACATCTGCATGCTTATTATCCACCTGCCTGCCGTAAATTGCTATATTCATCCGCAAAAAAACTTTAATACTATTATAGTGCAATTAACGCAAAAAAGTTACACACAACAAAGCTAAAAAACTTTAATTAGTCTTTGTTTATAATGTGCGATACCTGAGTTCTTGCTTAAGTTTAAATCCTCATATGATAGTATACTGAGGTTTGGACACATTATTGTTAGCTGTACACTCCTGTATTAAATACTTTAAATAAACGTATTCTTTTCAGACCGGCCTCAATTATTGCTTAATGTCAGATGGGAGCGATCATGTGAAAGTATAAGCCATATTCACCCAGGTGATTCCAGGCCAGCTCGGTTCGCAAAACCTTATCGTAATAGGTAACCAGATCGATACCAAAACCAAAACCGTGCTGCCATTGGTTTACCAGTGGATTCACCGCTTCTTCAGAAAATGGTGCAATAACATAGCCGGCATCATAAAAAACATTGGCAAATATCTCAACAGGGATTTTGCTGAATTTTTTCCCAAACAGTTTGTTTTCAAGGAATCCAATATTTATAATTTTCCGGGGCAGAATTTTTCTTTTCAAATTGTTCTTGGAATAGATCCATTCAGTCTGATCGAAAACATAATATTCCATCCCTCTCACGAAATCCCTGTGATAACCAAGGCCTCTATCTGCTATAAGATAATACGGCAAACGCTTTCCCAGACGGGTTTGAGCTGTTATACCTGAAGCGAAAAACCACTTATCTTCTGCAAGTGTAAAATATTTCCTGAAAGTAGTCTTTATTAGAGAATAGTGTTCCTGCTTGCCTGGTAGCCCGAATTTCCTGGCTTCAAAATCAGCATAAAACCCTTTTAAAGGATAGGGACGATAGTCGCGGTGATCAAACTTTAAAATATAGGAAAGGTAAAGAAAAGATTGTTCATTGCCGGAAGCATAATTTCTGTTTAGATAGAGCAGAGTGTCATGCAACCAAAACGAACGCCAGCCAACTGTGAACTGATGCCTGAGATGGATACCGGGGCGGTATATGTAGCTTAGCGACAACTGCAGGCTCCGGCTGATGTAATCATCGTGCACATTGGCATATAAAAGTGAGTTATCCATACTGCCGTACTTAATGGTATGAAATGCATAATGGTCAGCCAGCAGCATCAGACCGTGTGTTTTCTTTTTATTCAGATAAGGGATGGTGTAACCAAGACTATATTCCTGTTCATACCCGGCCTGGTATTGCAGGCTTAGCTCCT
>JBEPXQ010000108.1:0-6226 GCA_041641835.1 Bacteroidales bacterium | reverse complement strand
CAAAGAGGGTTTATGAACAGGGAACAGATAAGGAAAAAGTAAAAGATCATGGTGATTTCTACATCCGCCCCTACAAGATAGAGCTGACAGGGCGCATAGGATGGGGCTTTATCCACCTTTTTGGTACCTATTCGCTTACCGAACTCTTTGACGATGGAAAAGGACCGGAGCTGTATCCTATCACTGCAGGATTCCTCATCAACATGGATTAAACAGACAGAAGTATAAATAAAAAACAGCCGCAGCATATTTTAATGCTGCGGCTGTTTTTTTGGCTGCCAGGATTTTTTATTCCATCTCTTCCATCAACTCTTCAGTGATTTCCAGATCATGATACACGTTTTGCACATCATCGTCTTCATCCAGCATATCAATAAGCTTATACACTGTTTTTGCCTGTTCCAGCGGCAGCTCCTTGCGTGTGTGTGGAATTCTTTCCAGTGCTGAACTTTCCGGCTCAATGCCCAGTTCCTGGAGCTTCTTCAGCATATTTCCAAAATCCTCCATCGTAGTAGTTACAATGAAATAATCTTCTTCTGTCTCGATATTTTCGGCTCCTGCATCAATCAGTTCCATTTCCAGCTCATCCTGCTCAAGCCCGGATTGTTTGAAGCGGAAAATTCCTTTGCGGTCGAAGAGAAAAGCCAGGGAGCCATTTTTGGCCAGTGAGCCTTCCATCTTGTTGAAATAGGAACGTACATTTGCCACTGTTCGCTGCTGGTTGTCGGTGGTACACTCCACATATATAGCGATACCGTGCGGCGCATATCCTTCGTAAGTTACTTCCTGGTAGTTATCCGAGTCTTTGTCGCCGGCTTTTTTGATGGCCCTTTCCACGTTATCCTTGGGCATGTTCACACCTTTGGCGTTGGCTATTGCCAGCCTTAGCCTGGGGTTGGCCTCTTCATCCGGTCCGCCTTCTTTCACGGCTACATTAATTTCCTTTACGATCCTTGAAAACATCTTTGAACGCTTGGCGTCCAGCGCCCCTTTCTTGCGTTTTATAGTTGACCATTTACTGTGTCCTGACATAATTCTGGCTTTTATATTTAGTGAACACAAAATTAATATTTTCTGGAATAGTAGCGCGAAAAAAGAAAAGGCTGCTCCTGTGAGCAGCCTTTTCAGTGTTATATATCATAAAAATCATTATCCCAGGAAGCTAAGCAGGATACCGGCGGCAACTGCCGAACCGATAACCCCTGAAACATTTGGTGCCATGGCGTGCATCAGCAGGTGGTTTGAAGGATCAGCCTTCAAGCCTTCGTGCTGCACCACCCGGGCACTGTCGGGCACAGCGGAAACGCCCGCTGCTCCTATCATTGGATTGATCTTATTGTCCTTGCTAAGGAATAGGTTCATGATCTTGGCAAATGAAAGACCGCCGGCAGTAGCTATCATAAATGAGAGTGCTCCCAGCACAAAAATCAGAATCGACTGTGAAGTGAGGAAAACATCCGCTTGAGTGGATGCTCCCACCGTTAGCCCCAGCAGGATGTTTACAATATCGATGAGTGAGTTGGATGCCGTATCAGCCAGCCTGCGTGTTACTCCGCTTTCTTTCAGGATATTTCCGAAGAAAAGCATACCCAGCAGTGGTAATGCACTGGGTGAGATAAAGGTAGTGAGCAGCAGTCCGATAATCGGGAAAAGGATCTTTTCCAGCCTGGACACTGATCTTGGTGGTTTCATCCTGATCAGGCGCTCGCGCTTGCTTGTCATCAGCTTAATTATGGGAGGCTGAATTACCGGTACCAGTGCCATATAAGAATAGGCTGCGATGGCAATCGGGCCGATAAGATTTTGCATCGTAACGATTTCGCCGGCCACTGTGGTATATTGCTTAACGCCATCAGCCAGCATGGATGAAAGGAAGATGGCTGTTGGGCCGTCAGCACCACCGATGATTCCAATGGCGCCAGCTTCCGGGGGATAAAATCCGAGTGCCAGTGCGCCCAGGAATGTCAGGAAGATACCGATTTGCGCGGCTGCTCCCAGCAACATCAGGCGTGGGTTGGAGATCAGGGATGAAAAGTCAGTCATCGCGCCTATGCCAAGAAAGATAAGAGGCGGATATACCCCCTGGCTCACACCAAAATAAAGGTAATTCAGCACACTTCCGTCTTCATATATCCCGAGCCTCAGCCCGGCATCGTGCATAAACGGGATATTACCAAGGATAACCCCCACCCCGATGGGTATCAATAGTAAAGGTTCATAGTTATACCGTATGGCCAGGAAAATGAAGAACAGACCCACCACTATCATGATCAGGTTGCCGCCTTCGGCATTCCTGAAACCGGTATATGACCAGAATTTGGCGAGTCCTTTTCCGGCAGCTGTCTTATCGCCATTTCCGGAAACTTTCTCATGTTCCTGCTGTGCATCTGCGTTAGTATCACCGGAAACCATTTCCGTTTGTTCTTTTGCAGAAGATTCGGCAGGGCCACTGTCAAAGGCATAGGAAACAAAGGCTAAAATTCCGATAATACCTATAACCGTTAGAAATTTTCTCATTGCCATAGCTCTACTCCATTTCAATTAATGCGTCCTCCTGAAGTACATTATCTCCCTGCGATACTTTGATCTGTTTCACAGTACCGTCTTTTTCAGCTTTCACGCTGTTTTCCATCTTCATGGCTTCCATGGTAACCAGGTTTTGCCCCTTGGTAATCTTGTCGCCGGGCTTTACATGGATCTCCAGTATGGTTCCCGGCAGGGGAGCCTGCACCACGTATCCGGATGAAGTGGCTTTTGATTCAACCTGATCCTGCTGCTGTGGTGAGCTGATCTCTTTTCTCACCAGCCGTGGTGTTTTAGGTTGTTTTATTTCCTTGTGGATTTCAACGTCGTAGGTGGTGCCATTCACCTCGACTGTGGCAATATTCGATTCGAAATCCTTGATTTCCACCGAATATTTATTTCCATTTATGGTAAATTCAAATTCTTTCATGATCGCGTTTTATTTTGTTTCACCCATTTTTGCTTTCGCATTTTGCTTGCTAAAACTTTCTGCCCGGGTGATTCCTCAATCCGTAAATTTTCGAACTCCAGGGAGAATACCTCCTGGAGATTTTCTTCATGGTAATTACATTGCTCTCTTCATCGTGCAACTCGCTGAAATATAGGTGCAGCGCTGTGCCTATAGCTGCATTTACCTCGCCTGGAGTATCAAATCCATCATCTTTCATCTGTTCTGTACTGCCTTTTTTGCTCTTAAGCCGGCTTTTCAGGTTCATGCGAATGAGCCTGGGCAGGTTGTTGAAGAGAAAAAACAACAGAACCAGCGCTGAAAAAACGATCAGGTAACCTACTATCGCGGTTATTATCGCTGAATTTGTGATATTGGATAAATCGAAACTTATACTGGCTGTTATCATAACTCAGGTTTATAATGGGATGTTACCATGTTTTTTAGGAGGATTGATGACCTTTTTAGTGGAGAGCATCTGCAGCCCGCGGATAATGCGGAACCGGGTATTACGCGGTTCAATTACATCATCGATATAGCCATATTTGGCTGCGCGATACGGGTTGGCAAACATTTCCTTGTATTCGGTTTCCTTCTCCTCAATGTATTTTTTCTTTTCTTCATCGTCCTCAATTTTCGCGATGTTACGGCCCTCCAGGATTTCAATAGCTCCCTTGGGCCCCATCACAGCGATCTCAGCTGAGGGCCATGCATAGTTGAGGTCTCCGCGAAGTTGTTTTGAGCTCATCACATCATGCGCACCGCCATAGGATTTTCGGAGCGTGATAGTGATCTTGGGCACGGTGGCTTCGCCATAGGCATACATCAGCTTGGCGCCGTTAAGGATAATACCTCCGTGCTCCTGCTTGGTACCCGGCATAAAACCCGGAACATCAACAAGGGTGACGATCGGGATGTTAAAGGCATCACAGAAGCGGACAAAACGTGCGCCTTTGCGTGATGCTTCAATATCAAGCACACCGGCCAGGAAATTGGGCTGGTTGGCTACGATACCCACCGGATTGCCATTGAACTTGGCAAAGCCAACAACCATGTTACGGGCATAATTGCGGTGAACTTCCAGGAACTCACCATAGTCAACGGTGCTGTAAATGATGTCTTTAACATCATATGGCTTATTCGGATTGTCAGGAATAAAATAATTAAGGGAATCTTCCATCCTGTCGATGGGATCCTTGCATTCCTCCAGCGGTGGTTCTTCCAGGTTGTTTTGTGGCAGATAGCTTAGCAGTTTGCGGATGAGAAGGATGCCTTCCTCTTCGTTTTCTGCAATGAAATGGGCAACACCTGATTTGCCGCCATGCACGTTAGGTCCACCCAGTTCGTCCACGGTTACCGTTTCGCCGGTAACGGTTTTAACCACCTTTGGGCCTGTAACAAACATATAGGAATTTTCCTTTGACATGATGGTGAAGTCGGTAAGCGCGGGTGAGTAAACCGCACCGCCTGCACAGGGGCCAAAAATGGCCGAGATCTGCGGGATCACTCCTGATGCAAGGATATTACGCTCGAATATCTCCGCGTATCCTGCCAGTGATCTCACACCTTCCTGTATCCTGGCACCACCGGAATCATTGATCCCGATCACGGGAGCGCCGTTTTTCATTGCCATGTCCTGTATCTTGCAGATCTTCTGAGCAAAGGTTTCACTCAGCGAACCTCCGAAAACGGTGAAGTCCTGTGAAAAAATATACACCAGGCGTCCGTCGATGGTTCCATAGCCGGTTACTACACCGTCTGACAGGAAAGACTTTTTCTCAAGCCCGAATTCATGACAGCGGTGGGTAACAAACATGTCAAACTCTTCAAAGCTGCCTTCATCCAACAGAGCATCAATTCTTTCGCGGGCTGTTAGCTTCCCTTTTTCATGTTGGGCATCAATGCGCTTTTGTCCACCTCCAAGGTAGGCTTCCTCACGCTTATTCAACAACTCTTTTATTTTATCTTCAATAGCCATAACTGGTTCAAAATTATAGGAAATATATTATTCGTTTGTGTCTTTATGATCGCACAATTCAGTTAAAACTCCATGAGTGGATTTAGGGTGCAGAAAACCGATGTTCAGGCCTTCAGCTCCTTTACGGGGCTGTTTGTCGATCAAGCGGACACCTTTTTCTTCCATTTCTTGTAGTTTGGCTGCCGTATCAGGCACAGCAAAAGCAATATGGTGCATGCCGGGGCCTTTTTTCTCTACAAATTTCCCTATCGGGCCTTCCGGGTCGGTTGATTGCAGTAACTCGATCTTGGTATCACCTACTTTAAAAAAAGCTGTTTTTACCTTTTGATCTTTTACTTCTTCAATCCCGTAACATTCCAGCCCAAGGATATCTTCATAATATTTTATACTTTCGTCAAGATTATTGACTGCAATGCCAATATGCTCAATATGTGTTGGTTTCATGGTGGTTTTTGATATTTGTTGAAAACTTGTGCAAAGGTAATTGATCTGTTGAAATTTAAGTAGTTTTTTTGTTAGATTTTTGATATTTTCCTAATGGGCTTTTGTCGTAAAATTTCGATAATGTGTCGAAGATAATAGTTCTCTTATGTGTAGAATTGATGTTTAGAATTGGTATAAATATCGCGGGAGTTCCAAAGGTGGAATAGGGCTGAAAAAACTATTGATGTGATGTTGCTTCCTGAAGGTCCATTTCTTCCTTAACATCCCAGTTGGCTCTTACATTAAAAGTTTTGTGGAAAAACCAGCTTCTTTCGGGTTGGATGCCTTTCATATAATGGCCTGTATTCCAAAAACCGTTTTTGTTTCTGTCTTCTATTACCCTGATTTTGTAGGTTCCAGGTATCAGGTTTGTGAATTCCACCGCTTTGCTTCCTGCCCTGCGGATCTGACTGATAACTTCATCCGCGTTGTTCAACAGCTGGATGATGTAATTCAGGCTCGTATCCTGATTAGCTAGTTCGAAAATAATATTCCCGTAGGATTCAGGGAGTTTGATGGAGAAATTAAATTGCAAGGTGTCATTCACTGTGCTGTCAGCCAGCGTATATGCTCCCGGCAAAACGGTAACGGCGTATTTGTTTTCGCTGTTCCATTCATGATCCAGTACCAACCGCTGCTTTCTGATCGTATCAGTATAATACAAATTAATATCACTGATGGTATCCGTAATGGTATCGCGGGTTTCGGTAAGAATAAAAGAGCTTTTATCGAAAGCATAAAACGGGATTTCTGATGTCAGTGTCAGGTCCTGGAAATAGGGCAGAGGGCCCTGG
>JBEPXQ010000107.1:1056-6242 GCA_041641835.1 Bacteroidales bacterium | reverse complement strand
AAAACTTATAAAATTGACAAAAGCTATTTTACTTCCCGACAAAAGCGAGGGGATGGAAACCCTCTTCTCGAACTGGCAGGTTTACCGGCTCGCTATATTACCGGTGCTCCGCACCTCATGTTCCTGTCCGCCACCTAAGTTTCTATAAATATTACCGGGGCGCTGTCCCTGCGGCAGTGCCTGATATTCGTTAAATTCATCCTGTATTCCAATTAAGATAGTGCGATCGTGAGATGGTGAAGGGGTGCGATCGTGACAATCAATCAACCAATCCCCCGATAGCTATCGGGGCAATCATCCAATCAAAATCTCCGTTTTGTTTACATAACCCTCGCGATTACAGAACATTAAACCTTAAACCTTAAACCTTAAACCTTAAACATTAAACCTTAAACCTTAAACATTAAACATTAAACATTAAACATTAAACATTAAACCATAAACCTTAAACTTTAAACCTTTTTGAGCATCCACGTCCGAAGGTCGGGACACCGAACACCGAATCGTTCCCTTAAACTACCTGGATAATCATTATCTTTGCACTCATGCAACGCAAATTTCTGGTAAACCTGATCCTGCTGCTTTCGCTAAACCTCCTGGTAAAGCCGTTCTGGATACTGGGGATTGATCTGACGGTCTATAATACTGTTGGTTCACAGGATTACGGATTCTATTTTTCGCTGCTCAACTTCTCATTCCTTTTTAACATACTGCTCGATTTTGGCATCACAAATTTCAACAACCGCAACATTTCTCAAAACCGGCAATTGCTGCAAAAGCATTTTTCCAATATTGTATTACTGCGGCTCATGCTGGCCGTGGTCTATCTACTGATAACCTTTGCAGTGGCCTTCTTGCTTGATTACAGCGCCAGGCAACTATCTATGCTGATCTTTCTCACCTTTAATCAGTTTCTGCTATCATTCATCCTTTACCTCAGGTCAAACATTGCTGCCCTTCATCTTTTCCGTACCGATAGCTTCATCTCCGTATTGGATCGGCTACTGATGATTGCCATCTGCAGTGTGCTGCTCTGGACCAATATTACTGATGGGGAGTTCAGGATAGAATGGTTCGTTTATGCTCAGACAGCAGCTTACTTTGTTACTTTTCTGGTTGCCTTCGGAAGCGTGTCATTCCGTACCGGCTTCAACAAGTTTAACCTCAAGCGGCCTTTTAGCTTAATGATCATGAAGCAGAGCGCTCCCTATGCTTTGCTGGTGTTGCTAATGATGCTGTATTACAAAGTTGATTCAGTTATGCTGGAACGGATGCTGGCCAATGGTAAATATCAGGCTGGTGTATATGCTGAAGCCTACCGCCTGCTTGATGCTGCTAACAATATCAGCTATCTTTTTTCCGTGCTGCTGTTGCCCATTTTTGCCCGCATGTTAAAACTAAGGAAACCTGTGAACGATGTTTTGAGGCTTGCCCTGAACCTGCTGCTCACCATTTCACTGGCTGCCCTGGTTTTTGCCCTGTTGTATGCAGGGGATCTAATGCAGGCTATCTATCCGCGGCAGTTAGGTGAAGGGGAATCCATAAGCATGTTTTTATCCCGTGTTGACCAATCAGCTACTATTTTCAGATACCTGATGGGCTGTTATGTGGCCATGTCGGTCACCTATGTGTTTGGTACACTGCTTACTGCCAATGGCAGTATGCGAAAGCTAAACACCGTGGCAGCAGCGGGGATGATCCTGAATGTGGTACTTAACTTTCTGCTTATCCCGCAACTCGAATCTGTGGGCTCGGCCATAGCCAGTTTTATCACCCAGGGCCTCACATCACTTGCCCAGGTGATCATTGCACTGCGCCTGTTTAAAATAAAACTGCCGCTTAATTATGTCATGCGTGTGGCAGGTTTTCTGGCAGGTCTTGTAGCTTTAATTATCATAGACCCGCATTTTACCGGCAACTGGATTTATAATTCCATTATCGTGGTGGGGATGGTTATTTTATGGGCCTTCGTTTTGCAACTTCTCAGCATCAGGCGGTTTTTGATTATTGTAAGAAATCCTGATCCGGAGTAAAATTATCGCAGAAAATAAACGTTACCTATGGGTATTTAATTGGCTGAAGCCTGTGCAAGGGTGAATTGTACGGTAAATGAAAAATGCATACTTTTGACAGCTTCAAATCAGAACCATATTTACAAACCTATGGCAGAAAAGAGTTTTAAAAACAGGGACTTTGAATCAACAAATTTTATAGTCTTCCTGTGGAGATGGAAATTTCCCCTTATTATCATCACACTGGTGGCCGCCATTGCAGCCGCCATTTTTTCAGGGCCGGCTTTTATTGATCCCAAATATAAAGCTGTGGTGGTGATGTTTCCCTCATCATCCAATTCGGTTTCCAGGGCACTGTTGGCCGAAAATGCCGGAAATACCGAAGGTATTATGGAATTCGGGGAAGAGGAGCAGGCAGAACAAATGCTGCAGATACTTAATTCAAACCCCATTCGCAGCAGAATTATTGAGAAATACAACCTGATGGAGCACTATGATATTGACCCGGATTCAAAATATAAGATGACGGAATTGTATGAAGAATACAATGACAATATCGACTTCAAGCGGACAGAATATATGGCAGTACAAATAGCTGTGCTGGATACCGACCCGGAGATGGCTGCAAATATTGCAAATTATATATCCGAACTTTATGACACAGTGAAAACCAGAATGCAGCGCCAGAGGGCTTCCAAGGCTTATATGATGGTGAAAGATGAATATTTCAAACTGAAAGCGGAAGTGAATGCCATGGAGGACTCACTAAGCCGCCTGAGGGAATTCGGAGTCCACGACTATGAATCACAGGCCGAGCGTATTAATGAGGAGCTGGCAAAACAGCTGGCCAAAGGTAACCAGGCGGCTGTCAACAGGCTGAATGAAAAAATGGATGTACTGGCAAAATATGGGGGAGCTTATGTTTCGCTCCGTGATGCTTTGGAGTACGAGAAGAAGCACCTCAGTGAGGTGAAAGCCAAATACGAAGAAGCCAAAATGGATGCTGAATCGGATCTGCCACACAAATTTGTGGTGGAACAAGCCTATCCCCCCGAAAAAAAGTCTTATCCCATTCGTTGGCTGATAGTGGTAGTGTCTGCCCTGGCTGCTTTTATCCTAACTTTGATGGTAATTATTGTATTTCAGAATATTTCTACCATAACGTCAAAAAACAAAAGTACCTGATATCTTGAGGGAACGATTACTGACAAATCCGAAACTATGGGTGTTTGCTGTGGGCTTTTTGTTCATCGCGCTAAACGCTGTGCTCATTGCCATGGAGTTCTACTGGCTGAGCCTGGTTCCTGCTATGGCACTGGTAGTTTGGCTGTATCTGTTTTCCTTGGATAAGGTTATTTACCTGATCACTTTTTTAACACCGCTGGCCGTTAATATCAGTAATTATGATGCACGCCTGGCGGTATCATTGCCAACTGAGCCGCTTATGGCAGGTGTGCTGGTGCTCTTTGTTTTCAAGGCGCTGATGGAAAATCCGGTGGATAACAAGGTGTTGAGGCATCCCGTTTCAATTGCCATTTTTATAAACCTCATATGGGTATTGATAACAAGCGCTACCAGTGAAATGCCCGCAGTTTCATTCAAATACCTGGTAGCCAGGCTGTGGTTCATAATACCTTTTTATTTCGTGGGACTGATGATGTTCCGCAACGCGGGAAAAATAAAAATGTTTGGCTGGCTCTATTATGTGGCCCTTGTAATTGTGGTAATCTACACCACCGTTAAACATGCCTCCTATGGCTTTGATTCTGAAATTGCCCACTGGATTATGGACCCATTCTATAATGACCATACCTCCTACGGTGCCCTGGTTGCTTTTTTTGTTCCCTTCGGATTTCTGATGGTCATTAGTAAACAGGAATACTCCAGAACCATGAGGTTATTTGCCGGTGTTCTGTTTTTTATTCTGATTATTGGAGTCGTGCTCAGCTACAGCCGTGCCGCCTGGCTCAGTATAGTAACTGCAGCTGGTGTGCTGGCTGTTCTTCTGCTTAAAATCAAATTCAAGTACATTATCTATACACTTGCAGGACTTGTTTTGGTATTTTTTTCACTGAAAACAGAAATTCTGCAACGTCTGGAAAAAAACAAACAGGACTCTTCGGCTACCTTAACCGAACATGTGCAATCCATGTCAAATATTTCCACGGATGCCTCCAACCTTGAAAGGATTAACCGCTGGAGTGCAGCTATCCGGTTGTTTGAGGAGCGTCCGCTTACCGGTTGGGGGCCGGGAACATATCAGTTTGTGTATGGGCCATACCAGTATTCCTATGAAAGGACCATCATCAGCACCAATGCCGGCGATAAGGGAAATGCACACTCGGAATACCTCGGGCCTTTGGCGGAAATGGGGCTCATTGGAATGCTTACTGTTTTATTCCTGTTCGGAACAATCATTTACACGGGAGTGAGGGTATTTCAATATTCGCGCAACCGCTGGAGCAAATACCTGGGAGCGGCAGTGCTGCTGTCATTTGTTACTTATATGACCCATGGATTTCTGAATAATTTTCTTACCCGTGATAAAGCAGCTGTACCATTCTGGGGAATGGCAGCCATACTTGTTGCTTTGGATATCTATCACAAGCACAAGGAGGCAGTGAAGCTGGGTGAAAATAAAAAAGTTTATTGATTATCGTTTGAACGAAGCGATTCGATTATCCTGGTGAGATTTTTTAACAAAGCCAGTTCCTTTTTCTTTTCCCTGGCCTCAGATGCCGGGGAACCAAAGTATATCTTCTTTCCTTCTATTGATTTGGCAATACCTGACTGTCCAAGCACTTCTGCTCCGGCACCGATCCGCAGATCCTTATTCACGCCTACCTGACCCCACAAAATAACATTGTCTTCTATAATAACCGCGCCAGCAACGCCTACCTGCGCAGCAAACAGGCAGTTTTTACCCACCACGGTGTCATGACCTATCTGGATAAGATTATCGAGCTTGGTGCCGCTGCCAATCACTGTATCACCGGAAACACCACGGTCGATAGTGCAGTTGGCTCCAATCTCAACATTATCGTGAATAACTACACGCCCACATGATTCCATGCGGTCATAACTGCCGTTTTGCTTTTTATAGTAGAATGCATCAGCACCAATCACCGTGTTAGCGTGGATAACCACATTGTCGCCTATCACAGCATGATCATA
>JBEPXQ010000107.1:0-1046 GCA_041641835.1 Bacteroidales bacterium | reverse complement strand
TCATAAATGCTCACGTTGGAATGGATCCGGCAGTTTTTCCCGACCTTAACATGATGTCCGATAAAAACGCCGGGCTGTATGTGTGTATTTTCTCCTATTTCAGCGCTGTCGCTGATCTGCTTAAATGAAGGCGTGAATTGATGGTAGTGCTTCACCAGCTTCACATAATCATTAAAAGGTTCAGCTGAAAAAATCAGTGACTTGCCTTTGGGGGCTTCCCTGCGTTCATTGATTATAATGGTGGAAGCAGCAGAATTCAGCGCTTTATCATAATACTTGGGGTGATCAACAAATGTAAGGTCCCCGGTTTCCACTTTATGGATTTCATTTATCCCTGTTACAGGAGCTTTGGGTGAACCTTTATATTCCGCGTCCAAAAAGGAGGCTATTTCTTCTAAAGTGCTGGAAGGCCTGAGTTGCATAGTGGACCTTTTTGTTAGGGTTTAGCTTTTAACTCTTTCAGAGTATTCATGTGTACGGGTGTCCACCTTAATTTTTTCGCCGGTACCAATAAACAATGGCACTCTTACATTTGCACCGGTTTCAACAGTGGCATCCTTTAGGGTATTGGTGGCAGTATCACCTTTAACTCCTGGCTCGGTGTAGGTGATCTCCAGCTCTACGAATGCCGGCAGCTCGCAGGTGAGCGGGGTCTCCGTTTCCGCGTGGAAAAGGATCTCCACTTCCTGTCCTTCTTTCATCAGGTCTGCAGCATTTATCAGTTCTTCAGGAATATTAGTCTGCTCAAAGGTTTCGTTATTCATGAAGTGATATCCGGTGTCATCTTTGTATAAATACTGATAAGGCCTGCGCTCTATGCGGGCGGTCTTTATCTTGTGTCCTGATGAGAATGTTTCCTGTATAACTTTTCCTGAGGTGAGACTCTTAAGCTTTGTACGGACAAAGGCTGGGCCTTTCCCGGGTTTAACATGCTGGAATTCCACTACCTGGTACAGATCATTATTCTGTTCTATACATATTCCGTTTCTAATATCTGAAGTATCAGCCATATTTCTAAATTCTGTTCTTTATAATGCTATTTATTA
>JBEPXQ010000106.1:0-6255 GCA_041641835.1 Bacteroidales bacterium | reverse complement strand
ATTCTTTAAAGCGAAACTTCAGACAAAATTCAAACTTGAAGAAATACAAAATAACCAATACAATAGCTTTTATCACTCATACAGAAGAAGTTAAACATGGAGCTAAAGCCAAGGCTGAATTCTTGATTGAAGTAAAATTTTCAACAGGCAAGAATTACCACGAAAATCTTGAAGCTATTAGTCAGGAAATTTCTATTCCTGTTTCAAACATTTCCGTTAGGGGAGTATATTTAGATGAACCCTATGGATTTGACAAGCAAGAAAGGTTTTATAATGGTATTGCATTTTCACCACTTGTTAATTTTCAAGTATATGCAAAATCTCTACCCAACGAAAAGGATTTGATGTTTTTAAAAGCTATACTTGAAAATGTTCAGATTAAGGATAAATGGGCAAAAAATAAACTTATTAAAACAATTAACGGATTGGAAAAAAAATTGGTGTTTAAAGAAGAATAAATAGGATAATTGACTTGAAGTTACAGCCTGGTGCCCGAAAAAAGAATCAATCTTCCTTATTTCTGCTTATGAAATTGGAACTATGTCAGAACTTTCAAATATTGGATTAATGGATATTCGAGAGAAATGAGCCTGAGCCTCCGGTGTGGACTTCTTTAAAAAATAACACAAATTACAAAAATCATGAAGAACAGCATTTTTTTAATCCTTTTACTATTTATCTCATCGTGTTGCGATTCAGATTTGATAAATACGATAAGCTTTACACAAGATGAATTAGCCGTAAACCCATATAATGGGTCTGAGGTGCTTATTTTCAAGGACGACAGCGGTAAAACCATTACCTATTCCAATGGCTACAGGAGAAGCACTACGGAGAAAGTATCTGAATGTGACGGTGGATGCTGTGATTATTACAACCTGGTTCGTAATAATATTGCTTTATTTGAGAGCACATACATGGAATCAAATCTGCAAGTGATTATTGTAAATGACTTTGATAAATACACAGGAACAAAAGGCAGTCCATTAATTAGTTTCGCCTGGTGTTACTACGAAAATACCCCCCTTGGAGTAGTAACCTCATTTGGTGGTCTTCCTGTAGATTCTGTTAAGGAGAAAGCCCTTGCAAAAGGTTGGTACAGGGATACTATATACCTGCGCAACAGATTATTTTATGATGTTATTTCATTACCCGGTAATTGTTCAAAACCTGATAAATTACATGGTGATACTATTTATTTTTCAGAAACAGAAGGAATTGTCGGCCTAAGGTTTTCTGACGGTAATCTCTGGGTCATTCAATAGGAGATTTTATCTTTTCACCAAGATTCTGACATCTAACTTCTCTTTAATTCAAAATATTAATCCTCGAAAAATGCATCAAATCAAATCATAACAAGTTAGAAGATGTAAACCATTTCATCTTATTATCACAACTTTTATCCTGCCAAAGCTTGACTTTTTCATAATATGTTATTAGTTTTGTATGAAAATCAAGCTCATGAAACAAAACGCTATCCTTTTTACCTTCATCCTGTTTTTATGTACAGCAAGTGCCTACAGCCAGGTAAAAATCGCCGGTACTGACCACCTCAACCGCTATCTTAATAATCCGGCTGCAATATCTGAATCAGACGGGATTAATATCAACCTCAGGGGTTCGCAGTACAGCGGCCTTTCATTTGATAAATACGATTATGGTTTTGGATCTGAGATGCTGTATTCTCCTGACTCATCAAAAAGCAGTTTTATGGCCGGATATTCATACAGTAACCTTTTGACCAATTACAGCAGGCACTCTGCTATACTCGGCTATGCATATGAATTCGAGTTAAGCAATGACTATTTTTTAGCACTTGGGATATCCATATCGGGAGAAACCTATCTGGATGATTATACAAGTTTTACACCAATAACACCTAATAGTTTTAAAGTAAAAGGACATTTGTACTACACAACTCCCGGGGCAATTTTCAAAATGAAAAATCTGAAGCTTTCTGTAAGTTCGATGTTTTCTTTTGCTGATGTGGTGCAATTAGACTATGTTAATGCAGAAGACAAGACAATTAATAGAAAACCATACTGGTATGGCGCTAACGGTATGATATCATATAACATTAAGCTTTCTCCAAAACTGAGTGTTGAACCATACTTCAGAACAATAACATATAGCTATTATCCCGACAATAAATCTAATAACAGGGAATCAATCTGGTTTTATGATTTTGGCTCTTTGGTTACAATAAAAGACTTTATGCGCGCGGGTGCCGGATATTATTTTTCACAAGAACCATTCAATTTCCATTACCTGTATATTTTCAGTACATTCAGAGTATTAAAGTTCATGGACGTTTCAGGCATTTGTAGTATTCCAACATCAACCCTTTCCTATTCTTTGCCTAACTATTCACTGCAACTGGGTTTTGAGCTGTAGTTATAATCGTCCGATTAATTAAGGGCTAAACCAAAACCAGTCCGGCTTTATTTAACTATGATTCTTTTTGTCAACTGGGCAGAGCCTGATGTTATTTTCATTAAATATAAACCAGAGGAAATATTACTTGCATTAATAACCATTTTGAATGACCTGTCGGTATTTTCAGATATTATCTCCTGCACCCAAACACGATTTCCTTTATTATCTATTATCTCCAACAGTACTTCTCTGCCCGGAGATGAAGTGACTTTTACATTGATAGTTTCATAAGAAGGCACAGGGAAAACCTCAGCTTTCATTTTTCTGCTGTTTTCATTTATCATAGTTGCGCTGGGGATTACAATGACTTTAGCCTCAGCAGAAGCTGTGTTTCCGATGGAATCTTTAACAGTAAGGCTCACTACATTTATGCCAACATCAGAAATTGTAAAAGTGCTTTTATCAAGTGACATGCTATTAATAGAGCAATTATCATGAGAGCCATTATCTATAACAGCAGCAGAAACAGCATGAGAAGTACCCGGCGCTATCCACACGGTATCATTTTTTGTTTTTACAACCGGAGCAATAAAGTCATTTACGTATATTCTCGCGGCTACAGAATCAATGTTCCCGTGCTTATCTTCCACAAAAAACATTACATTATTTGTTCCTAAGTCACTACAAGAAAATACATTTTTGCTGAGGGTAATATTAGCTATGCCGGAATTATCTGTTGAACCATTATTCATATCCCATGGATCTACTACAGCACTACCGGTGGAATCCAGATAAATGGTCAAGTCTTTAGCTACAGCTACCGGGCCAATTTCATTATAGGTATTTATTAAAAGTTCAGACAGCCCGATATTATTATATCCCATTAACAACAGATCTTTATCACCATCAGCATCTGCATCAAAAACCGTTAATCTGCAATAGGGGATATATTCCCTTACAGGCAACTGAGCAATCGATTGGTGGCTTGACCCTACGCTGTCATAGATAACAGCATAGGTGTCGTCCGTGAATTCTGGCTTGCCGATTATTACGGCTTCAGGTAAACTATCGGAATTGAAATCATCAAACGCAACAGCATGAATTACATTGTCATGAGGTGCAGAAACATACACTTCCTCCACAAAATATCCCAAGCTGCTATTCCTGTATATTTTTGCCCAGCCGTTAAATGCTGTTCCTTCAGACAGGAGAATATCCGGGTATCCATCATTCGTGAAGTCAAAAATATCAAACGGAGCAGCATCCCCGGGATCAGTTATTCCTGTATTTGTATTTTCTGTAAATAATCCTGCACCATCGTTTTCATAAATCGCAAATATGTAACTATGGCTTTGTGACTCTCCAGTGAAAAAAAGGTCGAAATCATTATCCTTGTCGTAATCAATGAATTTAGAGTAGCCACCCCTAGCATATACAATTGTGTTAGAGTCTTTTATACTAAATGTTCCGTTTCCGTTATTAAAACAGATCTCACTAACTTTAGCCCCTCCCGGGCTAAGATCACCCGAAATAAACAAATCGTCAAAACCATTTTTATCTACATCAGCTATTGCGATATTTGAATTAATGGCAGCCGGCAACCCATGATAAAAAATTTCTTTAAAATTACCATTACCTTCGTTATTAAATAGACCGGTTTTAGCATACGCATTGTTTACGTTGCCTGTAAGCACAATATCTTCATCACCATCATTATCGTAATCCAAAAAAGCGGATGATCCGTTGGCATAAGCATCAAAAGGCAAAGAATCAACCGGCATAAAAGTTCCAGGAGGGTCATTTTTATATAAAACAGTGCCTCCAATACCACTTACCAGCACATCATTATCCCCATCGTTGTCAATATCAGCATGGGTTGTAGAACTGTTATCCACACCCGTAAACATACTGCCGCTTTGCATAATGTACTTCTGATTTCCTTCATTCAGAAATAATCTTGTTTCAGGATGGCCGGATAACAACCCCGTTATTAGCAAGTCAGCATCTGAATCTTCATCCAGATCTGAAAATGCTACAGTAGAAATATCCATTCGTCCAAGGTTTGACTTTATTAGTGTACTAAAGTTGCCATTCCCATCATTCACATAAACATATAAGTATTTATTATACATTCCCTTAATCACAATAGCAATGTCATCAAAAGAGTCATTATTAAAATCATGCACTTTTGCATGAAGAATATTCAGTGTATCAAACGGATTTACTGTTGCATAGCTGAAACCTGCCTGTCCATCATTCAGCAGGATCTCAGAAACATAATTAGAACTGCTGTTTTTTCCATAAATAAAAACATCCATATTAGCATCACCGTTTATATCTATGAGCAGCGGTTGGCGTGAAGAAATGTGACTAAACATATCACCAGTAATCACGCTTCCTGAGAAGAATCCATTGCCAAAGTTTTCATGATAGGTAGCAGTTGGATATTCCAAATCATGTTTACTTACTATAAATACATCTTTATCATTATCGTTATCAAAATCAGCTAATAAAATATCAGCATTCAGTAAAAAATTTATAGGATGTGTCACTTCTGTAAATTGCCCTGCTCCATTATTTATATATAAATTTGCTTCCTCAGTCTTCGGAGCAATATAATGGTAGCTACCAAGAATTAGCACATCTTTGTCGCCGTCATTATCAGCATCAAAAATCTCAATGTCTCCGTCTTCACCTCCTTTGAAAGGAGTAGTCGTACTAAGTGAATAATTGCCGGAGCCATCATTAAGATGCAGCTCAGTAACCTTATTTAAGAAATAATCAACCCCTGTAAACAGAATATCCAGATCATTGTCATTATCAATATCTGCTATGCCAATAGAAGCATTTCGCAAGTCAGGAAAACTATCAGGCATCTCAGAAAATATTCCATTCCCTTCATTTCGATATAAAACTGTATGAGGTGTGAAATAATCTCCATTCAGCAGTAGATCCTTATCACCATCCTTATCGATATCAAGAAATACCGTATTCCTACCATCAAAATAATCAAAATTGGTATTAGAATTTCTAAAAGAGGGATTTTGTGCTTCAACCTCTGGGTTCAAAACAGTTAAAGCTATAATAATAATCACAGATAACCAATTCTTATCCATTAATTAATCATTTAAAAATTAAAAGCCGCAAAAATATGTAAATTTCTCTTATGATTATGGAATTTCAACAGTTTCTTCCGGCCTTAACAACGCAAAGGAGCAAGAATTCAAAATCTGGAGATCAACAAATCATTACAATTCGTTATCAGCAAATTATGTGTCAGGAAATGGCTTCACCATTTTCACCATTCTCTCAGCGGCCCGTTGGGAGGCTCCGGAACCGCCCAGCTTATCTTCCAGCAACTCGTATTTTTGAAGCATATCACTGCGGTAAGCTTCATCTTCCAGCAGGCGCGACAACTCTTTTACCACCATATTCACCGTGCAATCGCGCTGAATAAATTCCTTGAAAACCTCTTTTTTGAATACCAAATTGGCTATGGAAATAAAATCCAGCTTAACCAGGCGCCTGGCAATTTGGTATGATACCTCAGAGGCCTTATACATCACCAGTTGAGGCACGTGAAAAAGGGCTGTTTCCAGCGAAGCAGTCCCGGAAGTGATCAGGCCTGCATCTGCTGCCTGCAAAATAGCATAGGTCTGCCCGGTGAGCAGCTTTACATCATAACCGTCCATGATCTGGTAATAAAGCTTTTGCGGTAGATGTGAGGTCCCGGCTATTACAAACTGGTAACGCGGAAAACCGCGGCTAACCTTCATCATTACCGGTAACATTCGCTTGATCTCCTGTTCTCGACTTCAGGGAAGTAAAGCTATGATGGGCCGGTCGTCCAGATCACCATTCCTGCGAAAATCAGCTTCA